>NZ_JBXWSJ010000006.1:0-137812 GCF_059613365.1 Ruegeria sp. BHSA163 | reverse complement strand
CGGCAAAGCTGAAGAAGTAGTCACAGATCGCTTCGCATCCTACAAGGCGGCGCTCAGAGAAATGGGTGCACTGGAAAAGCAAATGACGGGCAGATGGCTCAACAACCGCGTAGAGAATTCGCACCTGCCGTTCCGACGACGAGAACGCGCCATGCAGCGTTTCAGGCGTATGCGAAGTTTACAGAAATTCGCCGCCGTCCATTCTTCCGTCTATAACCACTTCAACCAGGAAAGATCGCTCACCAGCCGAGACACCTTCAAGCTGACACGCAGCGCCGCTCTTGCCGAGTGGCGCGAACTTGACGCGGGATAAAGGACAGTATCACTGGCCTACCAGAGACTGGTTCGAGTTGTCCGGACGCCACTAGGTTAAGGTCGGATCAAAAGAACTAACTTAATTTGGCGACTTCGTGCCCTTCTAATATAATCGCAAGCGCCCAGTATTTTCTAATTTCTTCTTCTGCGGCTTTTGCAGCTAATTCTTCGTCGGGAATGCGCTCGACCCGGAAACCGAATTGTTCGAACCCGCAATTATCAACCCTGCTCAGGATAATTGGGACCACATTTCTTTCTATCGCGGCGGCGCTGAGACGTCTTGCGATTTCACATACGGCTTCTGGCTTTTTGCGGATTCGGATCCCTATATTTGTATGGTTTTCTGCATCACGTTCCCAAAGGGTAGTGGACGGAAGCAGGTCCATATCAGGGAATAGAAGTTCTCCACGCGTCTTGCTCTCTCGGCTAGGAGCGATCACGTCGTCAAGATCTACTGGCCGCTCTGGCGTAGTGTTGCTCAGAATTTTGTACCAACGGTTCTCTGTCATCATTTCTGTCATGTTGTTGCAAGCAATTCAGCGGCGGTTGAGGCGCCCGGTTCGGGCAGTTCAATATTCATTAGCGCAGACCGAAACGTTTCCGCGATTCCGTGATCCAGGAATTCCAACACTGCGCGCTCGAGTTTCATGAATTCACTTTCAGTAATCGTTGCGCAAAGTGCGCGGTCGGACAATGCCCTTGCGCGGCGTTCCTGATCATCCAAATACGGCGCAGACTGTGGGATCAGAATTGACGGAATCTTGTGGTACAGAAACTCATGGACCGAATTATACCCGGCCGCAGATATGACTAGATCCGCGGCCATACACAGCCTGATAGCCTCTTGGGTATAAACCAATTTGGTGTTCTTCCATCCGAATGCTGATGCCTGAACCGTACTTCCGGGCCACGTTACCACGAGATGCAGGCAATCTTCGCGGTTCTCCAGCATCCCCGAAATCGCTTGCAATTGAGCGGACCGATCCGAGGCGACGCCCCCACCCAACATACTGACGACCATTTGCTTAAAGTCACGCCCGAACCTTTCAGCCAGCCGCGCCCGAAGGAGATCCGAGTCTTTCTTTGTTTGGACTATCTGACGAAAAACCGGTCCGACATAGTGAACCTGGTCGCCATAACTGTAAGCATCGTTGAGCTCATCAAATGCTTCAGAGGGTACAATGACCCGGTCGAAGATATCTTTACGGCGCAGCATCGTGTGTCTTGATCGACCTTGCGGCCACAGGCCGCGCCTTATCCAAACCGCCGACAATCTGTTTTCTTGAATTACGCGATGAACCGAGTCAAATACGTAACCTCCGTCAAAGACCAATTTGTCGCCTTTTTGTAAAACACCGCTCAGACGGCGATAGTTCAGGATGTCATTAGCGTTGGAACTGTCCAAGGCGTCAGAACGCGCCACCAACGGGACACAGTCGAAGCCTTCGCGCCGGGCAATCGGAATGCAGCTTGGGAATACCGCAAATACAGGTGAGATGTCTGAGGGTAATGCGTTGGCAATAACCGTACACCGTTGCGCATGTCCTAACCCCACACCGTTCGTTGGCAGGAACAAGGTTCTTTGAGTGGTCCGCGAGGGTTGCTGCGGTTTGGCAACTAGGCCTGCTGCAGATTCCAGCTTGGAAATGTCCATGGAACGCAGCCATTGGGATTTCTGCGCTTGTTCTGCGATGAACGAAGTGTTTGGCAGAACCTTGTCAGTCAGGTATCCACCCAGAGCAAAAAGCGATGTTGGTCCTTGTAGTGTTGGGGCGCCGGACGACATAAGAACTTGGTCTTCCGTACAGTCAATCACCAAGCCGCCTGCAGCGATTAATTCAACTGCAAATTCCGCCATCCTGTCTCCGGCAATACCATTTCCGAACATCGCAAGAATGTCGGTTGTTCCCGCCAGAGCAAGCGGCGAAAGATCAGTGTATAGAGTTCTGGAAAGATCGCTGAATTGCGTTTCCTTAAAAAACTCGTTCTGCGCGCCGCTGACGACAAGCTTCAGATTATAGTCACTCTGATTGCTCATCCTGAAAAGACAGGACAAGATTTCTGGGTTGTCCAACTCCATAGAACCCAGGATTACTGTTACTTCCGTCACTTCACCAATAGGACGCTTAACTGGCCGGAGTTCAGCGACCAATGGGCTTACAGCCGAGTTCAGCATGGGCCTGGGCTGGGTGTCGGTCAGGTCAATCATTTTGGCTTCGCGCCCTAGAGCAAATGCCAGTCGCGCTTTCGAACCAATATAGCTTTGATGGGTCTGAAACCGGCCGGTTGCGATAACCGGAATATCCGGGTCTAGCGCTTTTTGTCTCAATGATGCGAGCAGTTGATCTTCGACTTCCTCGGCACCGAGTACGAAGACGGAGTCGGGTCTATGATCTCCGGGGTCGACGAGAAGCCTGGCCGCCTCATAAAGCCTGCCGCGGCCCGCATCATCTGGTAGATAGTCAGCATCCACGCAGGCATTGAACCCGCGATTTTTTAGTTTCTGGGCAAATATCAACTGAGCATCAAAGGATCGGATCGAGCGTGTGCCAGCCTCAACAAAAATCAAGTTTGCACCCCTTTTTCAGCAGTCAGAATACTCGCCAGTTGCACCCTGAAACTTTGGGCTGAGTAGCGTTCAAGCGTTGCCTGCGACGCAACAACCTGGGCACGATATTTCTGCGGGGATGAAACAAAGTCAGATATGATCTCATCCACTTGGGCAGGTTGACACGGGATTACAGCTTTACCAAAGGTTTTTCCGGTCTTCGGATCTGTCAGCACCACCTTGCCGGCTGCCAGAGCTTCGACAATCACCCGCCCAAAGCTCTCGCGCCAAGTTGGAGCGGTAAAATAAACAAAAAAATCTATCTTCTCGAAAAAGCTTTCGACGCTAATGGCATCGAACGGCAATAGCGTCCAGTGCGGTCGCGAGATACCATCATCCACCATCGCATTTGCGCCTAAAATTACATTCGATTTGGCGTGTTTCGGAAAACATAGATCAAGGTCGGCGAGTGGCGGAAACTTCTCAAAACCGGGTCGCGAATGCCTTCCGCGACGATCCTCAGGCTGATCGCAGGGTTCGTTAAGATCAGCAGCAAAAATATTGAACCAGTCAGTTTCCAAGACGCGCCAATGGTGTGTATCACGGAAATCCGAAAGCCAATTCGTCACGGTTTCGCGGTTATACTGCGAAATCGGTGCGAGGGTCTTTCTAAGCGCTAGAGTCGACTGGTCTATCTGGTCGAGGCAGTTCGACACGTCGAAACCTTCTTCGCCACCCGGACGCAAGAAATTCTCATGCGTTACGAGGATTAACTCCCGCGCGAAGATTTCTGCATCCAAAGATGTTTGAAACTTCAAAAAAGATGGATTGTGCAGAATTACAAAATCGGCGGCGATCCGAGGAGCGTCCCAAATAACAGGCATGTTCAAGTCATCTATCACCTTTCGCAGGATTGGGGCGATATGCTTATGGTCACCGAACATCTTAGACGTTCTCGCATGCACGACCACGTCTGCGAATTCGGCAGCAATGGGCAGCTCTGCGGCAACAGCTGCTGATGTGCCTCCTGAAAACCGGGGTTCAATTACATAGGCAATCTTGAGTTTGCCCATACATTGAATGACATCAAACACGGGCATACAAATCAGTGCTGAAGCGAACTATCAGTTCGCGTGGCCTCTGTGCCTTCTGAAGCAGCGGGGGTGTAACCGTAATCCTCTACCGCGCCGCGAGTGGCTTCTTCACTAAAATTACGAAGTTCATTGGACAACTCATCATCGCCCTGAAGCAGTTCGGGATTGCTCTGCAAATATTCCAAAAGCCCTTGGGTGTTATTGTTTGACAAGAAGTCATCAAGGGCCAGCAATTGTTCCACCGTTATCTCGGCCCGTACGCCGTGATACGTCGTCAAAAACGAAAGAGCGGTCACTATGGCAACTAGCTTACTGTTAGGCATCTAAAAAACCTGGTCGATGATTATATACACTACTTTACTTGTTTCACACTCTTTCAGACAAAAACCTGTGCTCAGTCACTGGTCCGTCGCTGTTCTAAGTTTACTTAGCACCCGTTTTTTGAGCAGATCGACTGGATTTGCTTGAGGAGCTTTGCTGCTTACCTTTTTCTCGGCTGGTTTCGCGGCGCTATCACCGGCTAACCACAACTCGATTATACCATTTGGCGTCTTGGAACCGGAATCTGTGAAATCCCGCAACAAGGCACCGGCATCCTTTGCAAGCGCCGCTGCCTTTGCTGCGTCTTGTGGGTGATAGAAACGAACGTTGGATTTATTGATCTCAAAATCGACGCTGTTTGATGCCCTCAAATCATGGCCTGTTGTTTCCAGATTTGTAACGACAGTTTTTACCATATCCTCGGTCAGGCTGCTGGGCGCAAACAATACAAAGCGCGCGCTCTCTTTGCCTGCGGCCGATCCAACAGGCTCCGGAGCCGCGACTGGCTCTGTAGAAGTTGTTATTGCTTCAGACGGAATTGAACTAGGTTGCAATTGGTTTGGTGCCAAACCTTCCGAATTTGGCGGCAAGTCGTTTGTTTCGGTCTCTGAGGGCGATGAAATCGTGGTTAGCCGGACACCCTTCTTCTCAATTGGATTAGGCACTTTAGGTGGTTTGTCGAAATCCAGAACAGCCAATTTTACTGGCTCTGGGGAATTCGGCATAGCCGGGAAAATATCTGATACATCCGGTTTCGATCGAAATGTCAGTGCCTGAGCCTGTAGCGATTGATAGTCTTCACCAAAAGATAGCGCGACGGGCAGAAACGACTGATCAGGCGGATTAGAGGGGGCAGTAGCAGCGGCGGGAATGTCAATTCCTTGAACTACAGCCGCAATCTGATTCAATAAAACGGGTACTGATCCTTGGGCGGTTTGTGGATCAGTGCTTTTCACAAAGCCTGGAATGGAGTCGGTTTGATATGCTCTGTCAGAGTTCATGGTTAACGCTCGAGGTTGTTCAAGCGCCACAAGGTTTCTTAAAACATCCGGCGCGACCCGTAATTGGCCCGGCGCAATTGGCACTCTGTCCACTGACATTTCCGGCAAGCGGGGCGCAGCCACAATTTTGATGGGCGTGTCCGTTGTCTCGCTAAAAACAGATTCTGGTTCGGGCACGAGGGGCGGTGCTTCGATTGCGTCTGGCGAACTGTAGGCAAGATTCTGAACCTTGGTGGGAAATCCGCTTGTCGGAGTTTCCAATTCCCACTCAATTCTGTCTAATCGTGCCGTAGGTTCAACTAATTCAGCGCTTGGATTTACGGAGCTGGCGTTTTCGGAGGCCGTCGTTGATTTCCACTTGGGCAGGACAAAAAAGGCAAAGGACGTTGCCGTCACTATCGCGGCACATCCAAGAGCAACTGCAACTAGACCACTTTTGATGGATCGTCTTCGCGCGAACGAACTGTCGGGAAGCGTGTCGGAGTTTTTCTCTGCCGGGAATTCGTCAAAGAGGCTTGCAACTCTACTCAACGCAATCTTTTCTTGCAGATCGTTTTTCGCACTTTCCAAGTTGGCCTGAGTGCCACTGGGTGGCGAGGCGATCTCGCCGCTAAAGTTTTCTATCGCTGTTTTGCGCTTAGGAACGTGGGACGCTGGAGCAGATGAATTATGGTCCTGCCGTTCGGAATTAGTGTTCCTTTTTATTCGCCTTTGCGCGCCGGAAATTGCGTGCGCTAGTACATCGACACCATCCTTAGTCTTAACACGGCCGAATGATGCCGACTCACTTCGACCGGAGTTATCTATTTCTGCCGCGCGTTGCGAGAGTATTTTTTCCCGTTTCTCGCGTGCCTCGTCGACTCTTTCCAAAAAGCTCTTTGAACTGCTTCTTTGAATCTTTTTAGTTGAATCTTCTCCTTCACTTTGTTCCGGTTCAGAATCTAGATTTCCGTCATTTGTCCGGTTGCGGGATGTTAGATTTACTTCACGTTGTTTCCGTGCGAGTTCAAGCAGTTGCTGCCGTTCTTCGGATTGCGAAAAATCATTCATATGCGGCAGGTCTTGGCCACCTTTGTCGGCAACCTTAGGAGGCGTTATGGCGCCGCTGACCTTTGACAAGAATAACCCCCCGAACCTGTAACCGCACCGCATTCAATGCCCACAAAAAAAGAGCAACGGTACCTAAACTCGTCTCCAATAATCTAGCTAAAACCGAACTAATTATAAAAATTTCCCACTTAAAAACAAGTAAGGAGCACTGACCCTTGCGAATGAGTATTCGATGTGTTCTTGAGTCGATTTTGGGTGTCCCTAATATCAGTTGATCAAAGCACCGCAGCGTCAGGCACATTCGTGGCCACAGGTCCGCAACGTCAAAAAATGTCAAGTTTGCGCCAGCGCAGCGCTTGCCGTATTGGGCTAGTGAATGTGTCAAGTGCCAAAAAAGAACCCGCGTCTTTAAAGATTTGTTTTACTTCAAAGTGATTTGCATCAAGATCGAAGCCGCAGGGGGTATTTTATGGACCGCGGCGTATGACCCGATAAAGTAAGATTATTCAAACTACAGAACGTATCGCGCAAAATTCGGTGTGCTCCAATAGTTTGCGAGATCAGAGAGAAGATGTAGTTTATGCTCCAATTGACTTTGAGAGGGCTGTAACAATTACTGATCACGTGTTCATACGGGTTTTGCTTTGCCTTTGTTTTACGTCGCTAATCTCTGCCTGTTCGCGTCCGCCTGAGTTGGTTGGCATAGAAAATCCGGAAATCGACGCCGTGGCACAAATTGGTGTCAAAAAGCAAAAAATCTTTATAGCAACGACTCGTAAGGCTACAAACGTCACTGGGGTCTTCTATTCCGGTGAGAGAGCGCCGGAAATTGGCCTCGCCTCGGTGGATGTGACAATTCCACCAACACACGAAATCGGTAAACTTGAACGGCCAAAAAAACTGCCGCCTGATCCAAATACAGAATTTTCTATAGTCGACCCGATCGTTTATTCGAGTGATGCAGCATTTGTATCCGCGATAAACAGAGAGTTGAACTCGCGCCCACCGTCGCAACGCACCATTCTGTTCTTTGTACATGGTTACAACAACACCACTACAGATTCACTGTTAAGGCTTGCCCAGTTTGTGGAGGACTCGGAGTTTGACGGCGTGCCCGTATTAATGTCATGGGCGTCCGCCGCAAAGACGACTGGATATGTATATGATTTAAACAGCGCCTTGGTAGCGCGGCAAAAACTTCCAGAGATCGCGGGCATACTTCAAAAAACAAACGCGCGCAGCGTGGATGTTGTCGCGCATTCTATGGGTTCTCTTTTGACAATGGAAGGCATAGTCAATTCAGTTCAGACAGGCCGCGCACGAGGCATTACCAGAGTTGACAATATTATGCTCGCCTCCCCTGACATTGATATCGATCTATTTAGATCTCAAATGGAGATTATCCCCCAATCGATCACAGAAAGAATATTCATTCTAACGTCTGAAGATGACGGTGCTCTCAAAACCTCGCGTCGCGTAGCGGGAGGAATTCCCAGGGTGGGCGCATCGGATGCGCAGGAACTGGAAGAGGAATTCGGAGTTCTCGTCATAGACCTGTCCGAAATTGAAAACTCCGATTCCGGGAGTCACAGCAAATTCACAGGATCTCCGGAGGTCGTTCAATTGATCGGACTTGGATTAAATTCCGCTAGCAGATTTGGGACCAGCGCCGCCCCTCCGATCGAGCGTATTTTGGCGAACTCGCCTATTAGAGTGTTTGATTGAAAACAGGTTGTTGAACCATTGCAAGCGTTCCAGTTCGCTAGCAACGAGTCCAGCGGACTACGTTAAGCCTTTCCGCCGCTATTTCGATGCACAACCGAGATAAAGCTTAGTAGCAAAATCTGGGTTCGCCGAAGTGGCCGATGCATTGCGTCTTGTCAGATGAGCCGAACAATCTGATGTAAGCGCTGAAAAAATAACCACATTTGTTGACTTACGCCTTTTCAACACCTCATCAGAAAACGGGTTACGACCCTTTTTTGTATAGTCGACAATCGCTTCTGATGATGCGAATTCGGAAAACCTGCGGGAAACAAGCAACGAAACGTTCCGGTTTAGCTCAAAAAATTCTGCGGTTACTCTTACGGACTTGCACACAGCAACTCATGATCTGAGAGCGGTGACTTTGTCCAGAAACCTAAAGCAACCGTCCAGAACACAAAGGAACCGACAAGGGCAGTACCCCTAAATTCAGCTTATCCGAAGAAATCGATGAGCTGGCGCCTGACCTGACTTTCCTGACTGCCGCTCCTTGCAATCCAAAGCCAAAGGAAACGGCAATGAACTTTTTCGCAAATTTCGACGCAGAAATTCTGGCACGCATCCAATTTGCCTTTACTGTGTCGTTCCACATCATCTTCCCGGCCTTTTCCATTGGCCTGGCAAGTTACCTGGCCGTTCTCAATGCCCTCTGGCTTTGGCGCAAGGACCAAACTTACCTTAACCTTTTCAACTATTGGAAAAAGATATTTGCCGTCGGTTTTGCGATGGGTGTCGTGTCAGGCATCGTGATGTCTTACCAATTCGGCACGAACTGGAGCACATTCTCGGACACTGCAGGCCCTGTAATTGGGCCCTTGATGGCCTACGAGGTCATGACGGCCTTTTTCCTTGAGGCTGGTTTCCTCGGCATAATGCTCTTCGGTCGCGAACGCGTCGGTCCCGGCTTGCACATGATGGCCACAGCGATGGTTGCCCTTGGCACTCTGATATCGGCCACGTGGATCCTGTCGGTCAATTCCTGGATGCAAACCCCGGCCGGGTTCGACATCAACGAACTGGGGCAGTTCGTTCCCGTCGACTGGTGGTCGATTGTTTTCAATCCGTCTTTCCCTTACCGCCTGATACACATGGTTCTTGCTGCCTATCTCACGACCGCCTTCGTGGTGGCTGGGGTTGCAGCCTGGCACTTGCTGTGCCGCAATCGAACGGCCGAGGTAACCCGTATGTTCTCGATGGCGATGTGGATGGCCGTTTTGGTCACTCCTCTGCAGATCGTTGCGGGTGACCTTCATGGTTTGAACACGCTGGAGTATCAACCTCAGAAAGTGATGGCGATGGAGGGTCACTTCGATAGCCACCCCGAAGGAGCGCCACTGATCCTTTTTGGCATTCCAAACGAGGATGAAAAGCGCGTTGACTATGCCGTAGCAATTCCGAAACTATCGTCGCTGATCCTGAAACATGACCTGAACGCGCCGATTGATGGGCTGGACACTATTCCCGACGAGGAAGAACCTCCGATCGCGATCGTCTTTTATAGCTTCCGCGTCATGCTTGCTATTGGTTTTGCAATGCTAGGAGTCGGCTTGTGGTCGCTTGTTCAGCGGGTTCGGGGCCGCCTCAACGAAGATCGCTGGTTGCACCGGGCATCCATCATGTTGGCGCCCAGCGGGTTTGTGGCAGTTCTGGCCGGTTGGATCACTACAGAAGTGGGGCGCCAGCCGTACACGGTGTACGGGCTGATGCGGACATCGGAATCCCTTTCACAAGTGGATGCACCTGCTGTTGCAGCGTCTCTGGTTGCCTTCATCGTCGTGTATTTCACCGTGTTTGGAGCAGGCACGTTCTATATGCTGCGTCTCATGGGCAAAGCGCCCAAATCAGGTCTTCAGAAAACCCAAAAATCCCTTGAATTCTCTTCCATGGCGGAGGCGGTGTAATGCTTGAGCTTTCGACAATCTGGGCTGGCATCATTGCCTTTGCCGTTCTGACCTATGTAATCCTGGACGGTTTCGATCTTGGAATTGGGATTCTCTTTCCATTCGCGAAAACCGACAAAGATCGCGATGTCATGATGAACTCGGTCACTCCAGTATGGGACGGAAACGAGACCTGGCTGGTCATGGGAGGCGGAGGCTTGTTCGCTGTTTTCCCGCTGGCCTATTCCGTGGTGATGCCTGCGATCTACATGCCCGTCGTCACCATGCTTCTCGCGCTTGTCTTCCGCGGTGTTGCCTTCGAATACCGATGGAGAACAGTGCGCGGGCGCTGGCTGTGGGATGTCGCGTTTCACGGTGGTTCAACCGTGGCCGCCATGTGCCAAGGCATCGCGCTCGGCGCGTTGGTTCAAGGTATCCCGGTCGCAGATCGAATGTACGCCGGAGGATGGTGGGATTGGCTCACGCCATTCTCTCTACTGACGGGTGTGGCTCTTGTAATCGGGTACGGTTTGCTGGGCGCGACATGGCTCAACATGAAGACTACCGGCGGTATTCAGCGTCTGATGCGTTCATATGTCCGTCCACTGATGTTCATGACTCTGGGATTGATCGGCCTCGTCAGTCTCTTGACCCCCTTTCAAGACCCGATCTATCTGGTCAGATGGTTTTCGTGGCCGGGTGTCTTTTTCTCTGCGTTTGTACCGGCTGTTGTTGTTCTCATTGCGTGGATGCTTGATCGGGGCCTGAAGATGCAGCGCGACTATCAGCCGTTTTTCTGCGCCATTGCCTTGTTCATCGTGTGTTTCATAGGCATAGGGATCAGCTTCTATCCCTATATGCTACCTCCAAGCCTAACGATTGCCGAATCCGCCGCGCCGGACAGCAGCTTGGCTTTCGCTCTGGTCGGAGCCGTCGTTCTGCTGCCTGTGATCTTGGCTTATACCGCTTACACATATTGGGTCTTCCGAGGGAAGATTGATCCAGAGGAGAGTTATCATTGAAAACACTAAATCGAGTTTTATGGTTCGGTGCGATCTGGCTATGCAGCGTTTTGTGCTTAGCTGCTGTAGCTTACACAATCAGGTTGTTTATTATGTGAAAATCTTGGGGCGGAAATGCTTGTTGGTTAATGTGAACAGCCGCTAACGCCAAGCGCTGAGATCGTCTGCATTGAAACCATTGTGCCTAAAGCTAAACCTTGGACAGTCCGAGAATATTTTTCCAAAGTTAGTTTCTTGTGGTTTTAACAAGAACTATTCGTTTTTTCCGACCCCGGGAAATTCTGACCCAGTTGCCTCAAAATTCGCCATGACATACCCCGCGTGTTACCGCGGAAATTTACGATAAATCCCTTTGCAGCAACATCAAGCGGGAGATGGAATGTTTATGACAGCTCAGTCCGAAAAACGGTTGCTCTCGCCGTGTGCAGCGAAAAACAGCAAAGAGCCCAACGTTGACGCCGAGGTGAAGTTGTCGCGCTACGTCGTTACGAACGACAGCTTGGAGCCTAAAAGCTGACACAAAACCAGTGCGTTCTATTCCTCCGACAATACCATCGCAAAGACTGAAGATTTGTTCTGAGCGTCACAGCTCTTTGCGAGTTAAAATATCAGCCAAGCACGAACAATGATCTCTAGTACATCGAATTGCTTCGCTTGGCAGGTGGATTTCTTCACCCAGATTTCCAAGCACACCGCCGACGCCACAGACACCCCGATGGACTATGCCATTCCCTTTAACCCGCAGGGATTCGAGCCCGATGTTGCACTTGTAACCTTTCCAGCGGTTGACACCCCTGAGAATAAATTCATTTGCTCGCAACGTTTCGTTTTTACCCGACTGCGTCGTCGTGCGCATGACGGATCGCGGTGTTTCACCAGTCGGCTTGCGCGTTGTCGGCAATCCTTTCGAGAGCACACGCAACTGGTCATCTGTGTAGTCGTAGAGATCTGACCCGAATTCTTGTCGCAACGGTTTTAGAGAGATGGTTGCCGCCGGCAGTGCTGCGCGCAACGCTCGCGCCGCATCCAGGGTTTCATTAAAACTTTGGGGATGCATCGTGACATTGATCTGGACGCTAATCCGGTCAACCATCATTTTCGCAACGCTGATAAAATGATCTAACTCGGCAAATTCAGAGTGATAAGTGAGAATAATGTTGTTCAAACACCCGTTTATCTTTTCCCAAAATCGAAGTGTTCGCGACGCATTACTGATCAGGCTGACTTTGAAATCGTGCTCTGACGCTCGGCGCAGCAAATCCATGATGCGGGGATGCATGGTGGGTTCTCCACCCGTGAATTGGAGCCAGACAACCTTGCCTCGCTCATCCACATAGTGCCGTTGCAACTGATGATACAAACTCAGAATGTCGTCGATATTTTGCCACTTGATCGATCCGTCATGCAATGACTTTGGGCAATAGCTGCACGCATAGCTGCAGGAATTACCTAGCATCCAGTCAACAAGAACCACCTTTCCATACGCGGGGTCGGAATGATCGATCAGTGTAAACACGTCGTGTTCTTCTTGAATATCTTCCATTCAAATCCAAACAGTTTGCATTAAGGTTACTCAGACATCCTTGTAAAAGGCGTGGAACGCATTTATGCGGCACTTACCAACCATTACAACCTACCTTGAAATTGGTTCCCGGACAAAGAGTTTACAGGGTTCGCATTTGAATTCATTGATAGTCGTTTACCATTTGCAAAATCTCGCCCCAATGAGTGCTAAGCGAGCCAGATACGCTGCGATCCGACTAACGTCAGCTCAGTCCGCAAAGCGGTCAGCCAAACGATATTGCTCGCTCTGAGAGCGGTTCGTTTGTTGTCTCTGAGTTGAAGAAATCTTTGCAGGAAAACGGCTTATGCAAGATGTGTAAAACTACGCACCGGCGCCACATATTTCCGGCAAACAAGGCAGTAGTACTGAAATTTCTAAAAAATTGTTGAAACGCCATGGTTGTGCGGATGGGATCGCCCCCAACCATTTAGCATCCTGCATGGCTGCGCTCAGCTAATTCGGTGCTAAAGAAGAGCAAAAGAAGGGCAGGGGGTTCAACAATCGAGTTGAAAATTCGCGCCTCCCTTTTCGACGACGAGAACGGACAATGCAGTGTTTAAGGCGGATGCGAAGTTTGCAGAAGTTCGCGTCCGAGCATTCCTTTGTTTGCAACCACGTCCGCCAGCAAAGATCGCCGACCAGCCGAGACACCTTAAAGCTTTTCCGTTCCGTCGCTCTTTCCTTTTGGCGCAGCACAAAGGATTGCTTCGATCGCCTAGCTGAGACTGGTTCGAATTCGTTGGAAAGCGCGGAAAAAATGTCGAAAATTTCAGGTTCAAAAGGAACGCACGCCAAAATTCTGAATCGTTAACATTCCAATTAAACCGGTCGTAGTTTGAAAAGAGCTTCTTCAATATCTGGGATCGACGGCTGATAACTTCTTTCTTCGGCAAATACTTTCAGTTCCTCAAGAATTTCAGGAAGTTCCGATTTTGAGCTGCCCCTTTCAACTTCTACTAAGGCGCGCGTTCTATCAATGTTAAAATTTGTCCACTCTAAGGGCTCGTTTGCGGTATAATCCTCCAACGCTTCCGCGTAATGCAAAGCTCTGTCCAATTCACCGGCGGCTCGGCATGCGTCCATCGCGTCAATGTAGAACATCAAATAATTGTGGCTAACCGCTCCTGCGGCCAGCACATTTTCCGCCTGAGTTAACGCCCACTTGCGGTCGGTTGCAGATTGCGCGGCTAAAGCGCCTGTGCCCAACGCGACCGCGCCAAAAAACGCGGCCCCAACTTCTTCGCAAATTGCGTGGGCCGTCTTGATCAATTCGAATGCTCCCGCGGAATCGCCTTCGACAAAAAACTTGCAATCTGCGTAGCTTTTTAATGCGAACGGGATGAAGCGTCTGGCTCCGATGGTGTTAGCAAGTTCTTCCAGATTTTTCGCGTGTTGCCATAGGGCATCGTAGTCACCCCTACGTCGCGAAGTCTCCAAAAGCACGGCGTGGCTGGTTAACTGGGCTCTGAAATCTTTAATCTCAGTGGCTTTGGTAATTGCGTCATGCGCACACATATCAGCACCGTCCGGGTCACCTAAAAAGTGCATGGCAAGGCCGGTCATAGGCAAGTTTGCAACCTCAATGCGGCGAAGGGACTTTGATCTTGCGATTTCAAGGCAGCTCGAGAATTGATTGAAAGCTGACCGTATTCGACCGCCGACGTAATTAGCATCCCCCAGTCCACCCAAAGCTTTTGCCTCGGCCTCCAGTGAATTTGCTTGACGAGCATAACCAAGCGACGCCTCATGCTCGGCCATGCAATCACCGATACGGCCCAGCGGAAAGAAAAGATTCCCTCGTTGATAATGAACTTCGGCCAACACGATTTCCATATTGTTCGCCTGGGCTACTGATTGAGCTTTTTCGAGTTGAATGAATGCGTCATCTGCCCGCTCAATAATCCGCATTGCAGCCGCTAACCCCATATGAACGCGACACCTATCTTTGTCGTTGTCGGCGAAGTCCAGTGCGGTTTCGAATGCCTGAATCGACTCAGCATTTTGTCCAAGATCCTGAAGCAAATCGCCACGTAAACAGTTCAGCTCAAATCGCGGTGATACAGTTGAGTTGATTTCCAAGGCGCGCTCCACGGCGCTCAATGCGGCATTGAGGCGAAGTCTTTCTTGTTGTTTCCTTGCTGCATTTAAATATGCACCGGGAGCTTCTGGATCGCCTGCATAGTCGAGGTGTTGCGCGTGAAGAAATTGGTCCGAATTGCGAAAGTAGTCGGCCGCCTTAGTGTGAAAGTCTTTTCGTTGAGTGCGTAAAAGGGTTTCGTAGATTCCGTCACGGATGAGAGCGTGAGCAAATTTGAACTCTTTCCCGGTTCTGCGAAGTAGAGCCTGACCAATCAACATATCCGGTCGAAACGTGTTGCCGCTTATTGCTTCCACGGCGGCATCCGTGAACTGCTGCCCCAAAACTGATGCAGACTGAAGCATTTGCCTTTCATTGAAGGGCAAAGCGTCAAGACGTGCTTGAACGATTGTCTGGATTGATCCCGGTAACTCCCCATCGCCCACTTCGTCGACGTTATAAAGTAGCTGTTCCAATAAAAGCGGATTGCCGCCGGATTTTTCTACACACGTCATAGCCAATTGGCTGTCTATGTTTGCAAAACACTTCGCAAGCTCTCCAGCTTCGTCCGGATTTATTGGTTCGAGTGTCAGAGACGAGATCTCTGCATCTGAGCATTCTTTGCGCCAATCCGAACGAAAAGGATCACCAGAAAGGCGAGTCGTCAAAACCAGCACAACTTTTTCCTCTGCGGTTAGACGCGCAAGAATGGCGGCGCTGTCTAACAAAATAGGATTGGCCCAATGCAGGTCTTCCACCCTAAGCAACACCGGCTTGTCCTGAGCCGAGGCGCGAACCAATTCGGCTAGCGTTCGTTGCTTTCCCGCATTTCGCAACTTGTTATCCATCGCATCGTAGAAACCCTGAAGATCCGGCGATTGGTCAAGGTCAAGAAGATCATTGAGGAATGCGCGGTGGTGTTCGCCAAGTTTTCCAGATGCGATTGCTTGATTGGCGATCTTTGATCTTTGGAGGTCGCTTGCATCTTGCTCGATGGACAAAAGGCTGCGGGTAAGAGCGCGAACCGTATCCCGGCCGGTCATTGTCCCGAAATCCAGCACAACACCAGTGTGCGTCTCAAAACGCATCTCGCGTGCCAGTCTATCGAATTCGTCCAGCAGTCGGGACTTGCCGATCCCAGCTTCTCCTCTGACGATGCATACAGCACCGTGCTCTTCCTTCAAGCAACGATCCAGAATTCTCTTGAAATTTTCGCATTCAACCTTGCGGCCAACAAACGGAAGCCTGTCGGTTTCAGCTAGATCAGCAATTCTGTCCAGCTGCCAAACTGTGACTGGTTCGGGTAGTCCGTCTATTAGTTTTTCGCCCAGACTTTTGCCAATAAATGATTTACCGAGTGCTCGTTGAATTGACTCGGATACATAAGTTTCTCCGGCTGAGGCAAGATCAGTCAGCCTTGACGCCAGATTCACGCTGTCGCCAGTAACCGTATATTCACTATGTTCCGACCCGCCTGTGGCACTTGCCACGACTTGTCCTGATGCGACACCGATATGAACTTTGAGCGGAGGATCCAATTTCTCAACAACATAATGGATTTCGACAGCGGCGCGGAGCGTGCGTTCGTGATCATTAGTGTGCGCGAATGGGGCGCCAAAAACCGCCATAACTGCGTCGCCTATGTGTTTGTCGACTATCCCTCCATAATCAGCGATGACTTCTCCCACGGCGACAAAAAAACGATTTAGCAGCGCATGTGTCTCTTCCGGATCCATTGTAGCCGACAGGGTGGTGAACCCTGAAAGGTCGGCGAACAAAACCGAGACTTGCCGTCGCGTTGTTTCGGGCAATATCGCAACATTTTTAACTTGATTTGGCTCGTCATGTTGCTGCGGTACGACGTTGGAGATTGCTCCCAGAATTTTGCGTCGATGACCAACGGAACGCACACCAATTTCACGAAGATCCTCGCTGGTTAGGTTGGGTAAAACCAGAAGATCAATATCGTTTTCCTCGAATGCTTCGGCATAGCGTCCAAGTTTCAAGTCTTCGAGCCATTCAGAGACAGAGTCCGACATTAGCCTTCCTCCCAGACTGACATTGCCTTCCGCTAATCATACCAAAAAATGATCGAAATTTCTCCTATGACTAGATATGAGACGAATGTGTACTTACCAATCAGAGCCCTTCATTGCGATCTCAACTGATCATCATTCTGTATGGCAGGGGGCTAACTCAATCGTTTACACAACATTTATTATAACCTTTTTGGTTTCCAGCTTTCGAATTAGAACCTGCAGATGGTGCTTTTGAAGCATGTATTTTTTTCGCAATCAGAACGATTTTATCTGCGGCGCGAACGCTTGTGTTTGAGTTGGCGGATGCTTGCCAAAAGCCCAAATTGTGGATTTTTATTTAATGAACTAGCGTGGACATTGCAGACCCTATCGATCCGGGAAAAACGACATGAATTGTCCTTCGCGCTCCATTTTAGAGGCAATTGGAAATACGCCGCTGGTAAAACTTGACCGACTGACAAAACACTATGGATGCGACGGTACGATCCTTGCAAAACTGGATCATCTTAACCCAGGATTTTCCAAAAAGGACCGCGCAGCCTTTGGTGTGATTGAAGCTGCTGAGCGCGATGGAGCGCTGGCGCCTGGGCAAACCGTTGTAGAGTTAACAAGTGGAAATATGGGAACGGGCCTCGCGATAGTCTGCGGCGTCAAAGGCTATCCATTTGTCGCGGTAATGTCGAAAGGCAATTCACCCGAACGGGCGAAAATGATGGCAGCCCTTGGCGCCGAGGTCGTGTTGGTCGACCAATTACCCGGAAGTCGACTTGGTGAGGTTTCCGGCGCCGATCTTGCCGAGGTAGATCGCGTTGCGACCGAGCTAACCTTAGAACGCAACGCGTTTCGGGCTGATCAGTTCCGCCGTGAAGGAAATCCTAGCTCACATGAGCATACGACTGGCCCCGAGCTTTGGAAGCAGTCGGGAGGTAGCATTGATGCGTTTTGTGATTTCGTCGGTTCAGGTGGAACTCTGGCAGGTGCTTCAAAATATCTGCGTGGACAAAACCCAAAGATCCGTTGCTATCCGATCGAGCCTGCTGGCGCAGCTGTTATCGCGGGTCAAACCGTAACCAAGCCGGATCATCCCATTCAAGGCGGTGGGTATGCCATGGCTGATCTCGACTTCTTGCGTGGCATGAGTTGGGACGGGTTTTTGCAGATCGACGGTGAAACAGCCCGTCAAACCACCCGAGACCTTGCGCGATATGAGGGCATCTTTGCTGGATTTTCAGCCGGTGCAAACGTTGCCGGAGCAATCGAACTTTTGCGAGGCGCTCATAAAGGTCAAACCATTGCGGTTATCATTTGCGACTCAGGTTTAAAGTACCTCTCAACAGATCTTTTTGGGTGAGGAGAGGAGATTTTCGTATGTCAGCCCGCAGGCGGTTAAGTTCTCAAATGACAGTTTTGGGAATTCCCTTTCAAGCCCGGTTCCCGATTATCGCCGGACTAAACTGATCTAAAGTGGGTCAGGGGTAAATGAATGCAGGAGCGTGCGCAAGTTTCGCCCAATTAATTACCCCGAACACGATCCTCGTGTTAACCTTCCCGTTAATCAAGCTTTAAGGGAACATCAAAACAGATTTGCCACCCGTGAGCCTTCAGGACCCGGGTGGCAACTAAGCAAAACCTATTTGGTTTCTGTGCGAGTTGATCAGTCAAGATGTGAA
Organism: Ruegeria sp. BHSA163; assembly: GCF_059613365.1. Taxonomy (NCBI): domain Bacteria; kingdom Pseudomonadati; phylum Pseudomonadota; class Alphaproteobacteria; order Rhodobacterales; family Roseobacteraceae; genus Ruegeria; species Ruegeria sp. BHSA163. Next base: position 119,467 of record NZ_JBXWSJ010000006.1, on the reverse strand, counting down.
TACATTCAGCAGTACTAGTTAGTTGAACATAACTTTTTCCTGTTCCAATTTTCTGATGGGATTTATCCTTTGTATTCCCTGACTACTTTAACGATCGCGGTCTTCCCTGAATTCGTCCCGGCGTTCTTCGGCGCGGTCTTGCGCGTCTTCAAAGTTGTCTTTCTTGATTGCTCCGCCAACAGCACCGACCGCCGCGCCAGCAGCAGCCCCGCCGACGATGCTCTCGCCTGCAATTCCCGCTACAGTTGCGCCGACAACCGCACCCTTGATGGCTTGATCGGCGACATAGTCGGCCTGTGCCGTTGCGGCTATGGTAAACAGCATTGCCGCGGAGATCGGAGCGATAAAGGATAATCTTTTAGAGGTAGTCATTGTTTCATCCTTGTTCTGGCAAGCAACCGTTGTGGTTGCCCTGTGCCATTGAACTAGGTGATCAAAAGACCCGTTTTCTTTTGGCGACGGGACAAGGTTTTGTTGATCCTGGACATCCATGAAATGTACTTGAATAGGTTTCTGGACTCGGTGAAAGCGTGCTAACTATTGCTTTCCTAAAACTGCGCAAAGGCTAGCGACCGGACTTTCTGAACTTTGCCGGTGTCTCTCCGGTCCACCGCTTAAAAGCGACCGAAAAGGCGGCCTGATCTGCGAAGCCAAGCATAAAAGCAACGCGTGCAACTCCCTCGCCGCTGCGGAGCATCCGTTTAGAAAGATCGCAAAGCACGCCTTCCAACAATAGTTTGAAACTTGTCCCTTCGGCCGACAGATGTCTAGTCATAGTGCGCCGTGTCAGGCCTAATTCCCCGGCTATTTCGTCTCCATTTGGAATCGGCCCGGGAAGGCGTTGGCCAAGCACGTCTATTATGCGGTCCGAAAGGCTGCGGACTGTATTGGGCTGTGCTTTCAACTGTTCTTCGCCGTGCCTGCGCAGATGACCTAACAGGGTAGGGTCCGCAGTCGGGATCGGGAAAATCATACCGTTAGGCGGTAAGCTCAGTGCGTACCCGGCGTTAAACCCTTCTACATGGCAACCTGCCAGCTCGGCCAACATCCGACAATGATCGATGTCGTCGGTCTCCAACTCAATAAAGATCGGAGTAAGACCGCCAGAGGTGATCTGCTGAACGCGTTTAAAAAGGCCGAACAGTAACATCTCGCGGTGGCGGGGATATTGATGCGATGGGATTACATTGCTTTCCAGCGTGATTTTTGGCGCTTCAGGTGTACCAACAAAGTCCAGCCGCAAATCAGGGTCTTGCATCGCATAAAATCGCTGCGTCATTTTCAGCGCGTCTTCAATAGTTTCTGCAGCTCGTACGATATAAGCAAGAAGCGTTCCTGGACCTCGCGCCGAAAGACCAACACGGGCGGCGAATGTCTTGTCTTCAAGCACACGGCAGGCCGTTTCGAGTGTGCCCGCTTCGTGCAGCAACTCGACAGTTGCATCGGGTCCATCGATGACCTCGGGAGAAGCGCCTGCCATTGCCAGAACTTCAGCAAACGGAATTTGCGCGTTTGGTTCCAGCGCATAAAGACGCCCGACATTTTGCAGTCTGTATGCGCTGACGCGTGGCACCTTTTTTGTCCTCCCCAACCGGCAGGCGAAGCCCAAATCTTCTGCAATTGTCCAGAAGCCAACAACAAATGTCCAGAAGCCTAAGGATCGCGAACGAAGCGGAGGTTAGATCCCGGTCATCAGAGAGGAAAAGGCAATGTTCAATTTCGCAAGGTACTACCGGGTTTTTAAGGCAATCCAAGGGCCGGTCAAAAAAGTGTGGTCCAATGAAAATACTGACGGACCACAAAGTCTGGTACGCGGCGAGAAAACTTCAAAAGGGCGCCCTTGGGATCCCCCCTATGCCCCAACACAGCAACCGTCCAATCCTTCGCAAAAACTAACCTGATTCTGAAATTCCAAACAACCGAAACGCTTCACTCGCAGGCTGCCTGCGTTAGTAAAAGGACTTGAAACATGAAACCACCCTCGTTGCTGATGGCGCCTGTGTTCGGCATCATCTCGACCCCTGCGTTCGCCGCGGGCGGTGACCCCCGCTGGTGGGTCGCGCCTGATCAGACAGACAATTACGCTTGGGTCGGTCTAATAGTCTTCTTTCTTGCAATCCTTTTGGTCGTTCATCTTTATGCGCGCTTTGATCGATATACCGAACACAAGGCAACCGGTACTCCGCTGCGCACAACAATCCCGATGATGCTGACCGTTGCTTTGGCTTATGAGCTGATGCCAGCGCTAAGTCATTTCAGCATTCTATTGCCAGCCGCTTTGCTTCTGACAGCGATCGCCCGTGACTTCATGCTTTGGTGGCGCCCATTTAATGAGGACACGGTAAAATGATCGAACTGCTCGTCACATCTTTCCCTTTTGTAATCCGCGTAATTTTCCTGAAATGGCGCGGGATGCCCATAACTCTTTACAACGTACATCGGGCTGTCTTCATGTGGTTCGTCCTCGCGCTGATCGTTTTCTTTGCGGTCTTCTACTATTACCCCAAATCCTACACTGGCCTCGTGCCATTCCGCACGGTCCCAGTCGTCGCCGAAAACGGAGGAACGGTCACAAAAGTCTTCGTCAATGGTGGTGATCATGTAAGACCGGGTGATCCGCTTTTCGCCGTCGAGAACACGTCGGAAAAAGCCGCGGTCGAGTTCGCCAAGCGCAAAGTCGAGGAAATCGAAAGCGCCAAGCTAGCCGCTGATCTTCAGGTGGAAACCGCTGAAGCCGTGCTGGATGCTGCTATGACGGCAATGGGACAGGCCGAGCTTGTGCTGATGGATCACCGGGCGCTTCAAGCCAAAGGCTCGTCTGCGTTTCAAGTGAGCCAGCTGGAGAGGGCGCAAGCAATGCTAGACACCCGAGAGGCTGAAGTTGAAGCCGCTGAAACCCAATTGGGAGTAGCTCAAGTCCAAGCGACCGCGGTTTTACCGGCTCAGCTTGCCTCAGCACGGGCATCTCTCAAACAGGCCGAGGTGGAACTGGCAAAAACATTGACACTTAGCTCGGTCGACGGCGTAGTTGAGCAAGTGACCCTTAGTGTTGGATCGCGCGCAGCCCAAGCAGCGATGAGCCCCGCCATGCTTATCGTTCCGGAGAGAAAAGATGTTGAACGTGGCCGAATTGTTGCCGGTTTCTCTCAGGTCTCTCGTACCGAACTGTACGAAGGCATGGCTGCAGAAGTTGCATGCGAAAGCAACTTCGATATTTCGATGCGCAACACCGTCTTGCCTGCGCGGATCGTCCGTATTCAAGAACCCATCTCTTCTGGCCAACTCGCCCCCAGCGGACGTCTGATCGAGCCCGGCGAAAAGGCAAAACGTGGTCAAATCGTCGTACATCTCGATCTCGTGCATCCTGAACACCGCGACCTTTTGGTGCCGGGCAGCGGCTGCATCGTTCAATCCTACACAACGAATTTGGATGGTGATTTGGAAGGTACAACTGTCGCCCATGCGATTCAGGCAATGGGCATTATCAAAGCTGTCGGCTTACGGATCAAAGCTTGGTTTGGTTTGACTTCAGGAATCGGATTAATAGGTGGCGGACACGCTTGATCTATTTAGTTCACTTAGATCTGTGCCCCGCGGTCCCCGGCTTTTACCGGGGGCCGCTACGGGTTTTTTCTGGGCTCAGATCAATATAAATTAGGTCGGGTTCTCAATGTCTACTTGGCCGAATTGGAATTATTGAGTGAGCGCGTAGAGCTTGGCACGAGTGCGGAATGAAACCGCTAAATAGAAACGTTGGCTAATCCTGTATAGATCGCGCGAAGCCTGAACTTTCTACTGTGAAGACTTCGGTCTGCTTGTCCAGAAATCTACAAGCTGTTCCGCTATTTCAATATGGCGATGAGCGTAAATTGCTACATCGAGTGCAACCCGGCCAAAGCCATTGCTCAACGCGATCAGTTCACCGCTCTCGATTTCTCTGTGTACCATACTGAATGGAAGCCAGCCCACACCAAGACCTCCTAGGATCATTTCTTTTGCACCGCTAGAAAATGCGGTCTGGCACACTGGGTTGCTGCTGAAGTTTGCCGTCCCAAATTGACACTGCGATTTGTTCAGAACCTCTCCGAAATAGCTGTTTTCGGGATACACTATGGCGGGCGTATCCAGTGGGACGTCATGATTATCCCTCACGGCATAACGCAATACGCCTCCAACAACCGGGATGAGGTAATCATGCCCCCAAAGCTCACGGCGCACTCCGGACCCAAATTGCATCGAGCCTACACTGCTCGCCTCGTAGCATAACAAGATGTCTGTATCGCCGCGCAAAAAGAGTGACACACAATCGCTCAGGTTCGCCGCCCGAACGCGAAACCGGATTCCTTTAAAGGTTGAGCGTGCACGCAAAGCCATGTCCGGGAATGTCGAATAAATTGAAGCGTGCGGCGCAGCTATTCCAACCACAGATTCGGCGGGATCATGTTGCGAAATTTTTGTTCGTAACTCATTTAGGTGCGCGATCAGAGAACGAATTTCTTCTTCGTTGGTGGAGAGGGCGGGGCTGATCTCGATCCGATTGGCCTTTCGGTCCAAGACTTCGACGCCCAACCATTCCTCAAAACTGCGAATTCGCCTTGAAAAGGCAGGTTGTGTAATGTTCCGCCGGTCCGCAGCGCGGGTCATATTCCGCTCTTCTAAAAGTGTTAGTACGTCTTCAAACCACGACATATCCATTTTCTGACTCCCTTGGCTCAAACAAATAGTATGGGCAGGCCAAGAAATTAACACTGTTTTTCCACGATATACTTTGAAAAGGTTTGGCTGCACATTAAGAGGGGGGCTGCTCTGTGGCAGACATTGAACAAACCATCGATCGCGAAACGGCGGTCGGGACTGGAATGGCCTTGAGCCTGTGCAAAGAGTTATCTGTCACGTTAGCAAAATTCCCGCGAATTTCGCTGGGGCATCTTCCTACTCCTCTGGAACCTATGGACCGGCTCAGTGAGGTACTCGGTGGCCCGCGTCTATGGGTCAAGCGCGACGATTGTACTGGCCTTTCCTCAGGCGGAAACAAGACTCGCAAGCTGGAGTTTTTAATGGCAGATGCTGTCCAAAAAGGGGCAGACACCATCATCACTCAGGGCGCCACACAATCCAATCACGCCCGCCAGACCGCTGCGGCGGCTGCGAAATTGGGTATGGAATGCCATATTCTGTTGGAGGATCGCACAGGCTCCAATGACCGGAATTACATTCTGAACGGTAACGTGTTGTTGGATCGCCTGCACGGTGGCACGGTGTCTAAGCGCGTTGGTGGCGCCGATATGAATTCCGAAATGGAGAGCCTTGCCGCGCAGCTGCGAGATATTGGAAGGTCGCCTTATGTAATCCCAGGAGGGGGGTCGAACCCGATTGGAGCACTGGGGTACGCGAATTGCGCGCGTGAATTAACTGAACAAGCTGTCACAGCAGGATTGAAAGTCGATGCGCTTGTTCATGCGACAGGAAGCTCCGGCACCCAAGCGGGGCTTGTCGCTGGCCTTGCTGCGCTTCGTAGTGATATTCACCTGCTAGGAATAGGCGTGCGAGCGCCAAAAGAAAAACAGGAAGCCATGGTTTACGATCTGGCAGTTCGAACGGCAAAATTGATGGGTGCGGGTGATCAGATCGATCGCGAAGCTGTTCGGGCCAACTGTGAATATGTCGGTGCCGGCTATGGTCTTCCCACACCTGGTATGATTGAGGCACTAAAACTATTAGCGCGTACAGAGGGGTTGTTGTTTGACCCGGTGTATTCAGGAAAAGGTTTGGATGGCCTGATCGACCAGATCCGAAAGGGCTATTTCGATGGAATGGAAAATGTCGTCTTTCTTCATACCGGCGGTAGTGCGGCGTTGTTCGGCTATCCGGACACATTTGATCTAGCCGGATACACGACCTGAAATTTAACAAAGACAAAAAGCTACACAACAAGGAGACCTGCCCATGTCAATAAAAAACACACTAATTAGCGCTGCGGTACTCGGCCTTATCAGTGCACCCGCTTTCGCAGAAGACGTAAAAATTGGCGTGCCATCTTGGACCGGCGCGCAAGCTATTGCCCATGTCCTGGGCGAAATCGTTTCTTCGCGCATTGGGGGAACGGTCGAGTACGTGCCAGGTAACAACGCCACGATCTTCCAAGCCATGGACCAAGGCAAAGGTGATATAGACGTGCACCCAGATGTCTGGCTGCCCAATCAGGAAAGCTTTACCAAGAAATACGTTGATGAGGCCGGTACAGTCACCTTGTCCTCCAACCCCTACGAAGGAAACCAAGGCTTTTGCGTTTCCAAAGACTTCGGCGAGAAGATGAATATTACCGATATCGCTGATCTGGGCCGTCCGGATGTGGCAGCGGCCATGGACAGCGATAGCAACGGTAAGGGTGAGATGTGGATTGGCGCACCAGGTTGGGCGTCCGCCAATGTTAATGAAGTCAAGGTGCGCGACTATGGCCTACTGGACTTCATTGAACCCATCCGCGCAGAAGAGGCCGTGAAAACCGCGCGCATCAAAGACAGCATCGCAAAGGGCGAAGGATATGCCTTCTATTGTTACAAGCCCCATGCAGTATGGTTCATGTTCGATGTCGAGATGCTGACCGAGCCGACATTTGATCCGGCAAAATACGTTATGGTGCAGCCCTCTGACGATCCTGATTGGTACAACAAATCAATGGTGGCGACCAAGGACGCTTTGAAACAAGTTCAGATCGCGTGGTCTAACTCACTGGTAGATCGCTCGCCGGCTATTGCCGAGTTTTTTGACAACTTTGCTTTGACGGCAGACGACGTCAGCTCGCTGGCATTCGAGATCAGTGCAAACGGTAAAGATCCTGCCGATGTCGCCAAGTCGTGGGTGGAGGCGAATTCCGACCGCGTAGACAAGATGCTTGGCCTGTAAAGTACCACAGCGAGATACTCGCCCCCGACCTTGTCGGGGAATAAATTAACAGGACGTCGAGATCCGAGGTCAATCTTGGGTCTCGAAACTATAAGTTGCGAGTCGGGACGACGCCATGAACGCCGAAACAGTTATTGAAATCTCGAACGTTTGGAAGATTTTCGGCGGCAAGCCCGAGGCAGCCTTACAAGCGATCCGCGATCGAGGACTTACGAAGGCGGAAGTCCTGAGCGAGTTCAATGCCGTTGTGGGTGTCGCCGATGTATCTCTCTCTGTTAAGCGGGGTGAGATTTTCTGCGTTATGGGCCTTTCGGGTTCAGGAAAATCCACGCTTGTACGTCACTTCAATCGTTTGTTGGAGCCCACTGCGGGTAAGATCGAGATTGAAGGCATCGATGTAATGGCGCTTGGGCAAAAGGAGCTGCAACAGTTCCGCAATCAGAAGATTGGCATGGTCTTCCAGAATTTCGCGCTCATGCCGCATCGATCAGTGCTCGACAATGTAGCGATGCCACTGGAAATCCGGCGCGTGGCAAAGAACGAACGTATGCGTCAGGCGGCGGCTATTCTTGACATCGTCGAGCTTGGGGCGTGGGGTTCGAAATTCGCGCACGAACTATCGGGCGGTATGCAACAGCGGGTTGGATTGGCGCGGGCCTTGGCAGCGAATCCTGATGTGCTTTTAATGGATGAGCCATTCTCAGCACTCGATCCCCTTATCCGCCGCCAATTGCAAGATGAATTTATTCGTTTATCGAAGATCCTTAAGAAAACCACCGTTTTCATTACGCACGACCTTGATGAGGCCGTTCGGATCGGAGATCGAATAGCGATCATGCGCGACGGCAAGGTGGTTCAAGTGGGAACCGCTGAAGATATCGTGATGCATCCTGCCGATGACTACGTTGCGGACTTTGTTGCGGGGATTTCGCGGCTCAAAGTTGTTCATGCTCATGCAGTGATGCAGCCTTTAGAGGCTCATGTCGCTGCCCACGGGCCAATCCCGGCAGACCTTCCGCGTGTCAACGAAAGCGAAACGCTTAGCAATCTGATCAATCTCGCAATTGAAGGCGATAGTGCCATTCTTGTTGAGGACGGCGGTACTGATGTGGGCGTGATCACTCGGGCTGATCTGCTCCGCACCGTGATAGAAGGAACCGAAGTCTCATGAAGGAAGACACCACAAACCCACTAGAGGATACGACCTCGGCAGCTGCAAAGGCTTATGCCGAAGAGCGGCGGGAAAATATCCGCACCTTCGTAAGGACTTCACCAGAATATTACATCCGGAATTTTGATAAGATTGGCACCTCGGCCCGCTTTACACCCACCTTCAATGTGTTTGCTGGCCTATTTGGACCCATCTGGTTCGGAGCACGCGGCCTTTGGTCCTGGGCGTTACCGTTTTTAATCCTTGAAGCGCTGGCCTTTGTGCAAATAGCGCGAGGTCTGTTCGGTGATCTAGGGGCAGATGCCATGGCACGCATCACCTCCATCGAAGGTACGCTTGAATTGCGGCGCCAACAACTCGCTGCGGCTATTGAAAACAATTCCGATCGGGTGGATGCGTTTCGCCGTACTGTCGAGTCGCTTGAGGCCAATATCGAAGGGTTCAGGGCCGAGGCCGAAGCCGCTGCGGCCCAAGGGCCAACAATTGCGCTGACTGGTCTTGTGATTTTGCTTGTCGTTAAGCTGGTGCAAGCTGTGACGGCCAATACAGCGCTTGAAGCACGTTTTTCGGACTGGCTCAGCGACCGAACAATCCGCTCGGGAATGCCCGTTCAGCAGATAGTTTTTTCAGCCGTCTTCATGGGGTTAATCGTTGCCGCTGCCGTTGTGCACTACAGCTTTCCGGATCGATTTACGCTGCTGACTAATTTTCCGACCGACCCGGATATACGCCTTGTATCGATCGACGGCGTAGAAGCATTTTTTAACTGGGCCGTTCTAAACGGTGAGGCGTTGTTTGATGGAATTACTTATGTAATCCGACTTGTGCTTGACGCTTTGGAAACCATTTTCGTCAGTACACCCTGGATCGTAATTGCAGCGCTGATCATCTTGCTCACATGGCTGACAGCTGGCGTTCGGATGGCGATCTACTCCGGTGCTTTTCTCGCTTACATGGGCTTGCTGGGCTTCTGGGAGAAAGCCATGACAACACTGGCGCTGCTTGGAACTGCGGCTTGCCTTTCTATTGTTATCGGCATTCCGCTTGGTATGTTCGCCGCCCGCCGTCCACGATTTTACGCGTTTATTCAGCCCATCATGGACTTCATGCAGACAATGCCGGCCTTCGTGTTCATGATTCCTGTTATCGCGTTCTTTGGCACAGGAAAACCGGCCGCGGTCGTCACGACGATGATCTTTGGAGGAACGCCGGTTGTTCGTCTCACCGTCCTGGGGCTGCGCGGAGTACCCGAAAGTGTGCGCGAGGCGGCAATTAGCTTTGGAGCTAACAAATGGTATCTGCTAACCAAGGTTGATTTGCCTCTTGCAAGCCCCTCCATCCGGGCAGGTATAAATCAAACCATCATGCTTTCGCTTGCTATGGTCGTGGTTGCTTCGCTCATTGGAGCCAAGGGGCTTGGCGAAGATGTGTTGGAAGCGTTGCAATACGCCAATGTGGGACAAGGTATTCTGGCGGGTTTCTCTATCTTGTTCTGCGCTATGATCCTTGACCGGATCGTACAGGGTCAGCGTAAGTGAACGCGCTTGTCCTTATTCATGGGTTCATGGGCGGTGGCGCGCAATGGGAAGGGTATATAGATGGCTTGGCCGGGCAGTTCGATCTTATTACGACAGATCTGCCGGGTTTCGGCGCAAGGTCTCATCTATCGCCGATCGACAGCATCGATGGATATGCAGATTGGGTTATCGATAATCTAAGAAAAGCGGGTGTCGTTAGGTATCACCTCCTTGGTCATTCCATGGGCGGTATGATTGCCCAGGAAGTTGCCCTTAAAGACAATGATCGAATTGATCGCCTTGTGCTTTACGCTACTGGTGCAATCGGCGTTTTGCCTGGGCGGTTTGAGACAATAGAAGAAAGTAAAAGGCGGGCGCAAGAAGAGGGTTCTGCTGCTACCGCACGACGTATCGCGGCGACCTGGTTTGTTAAAAGAGAAGCGGCAGAAGGTTTCGAGCGTTGCGCGACGATTGCAGCGCAATCAAAATTGCCTGCAATAAATGCTGGGCTTGACGCTATGCAGTCTTGGTCGGGCAAACAAAACTTAAGCCAGATTGAAAAAGAAACTCTGGTCCTATGGGGTGATCGAGATCGAACTTACCCATGGACGCAAATCCAAAAGCTTTGGACAGATATCCCAAATTCTTCACTTGCCGTCGTGCCGGATTGCGCTCATGCCGTCCACGCTGAGAAGCCTGAATTATTCGGGCGTCTGATTGCTGATTTCTTGGCTCGTTGATACTTCAAACCCAACGACCGGTTCATGAATCCGGGTCCGGTAAGTTTGTTGCAAAGGCAAGGGAAGAAGTTGCGACATTGTGAGAACGGTTAGACTCGGCATATCCACCAGAATTTGGAAAAGGACATAGGCCGGGCGTCTCTCGAACAGAGAATGAACGAAGCAGTATTTTGATCCTTCGGCAAAAAATTCTTGCCGCGCAATTGGGAACACAGGCAGGGTGGTTCAGCGACTTTTGGTGAGGCTTTTTTAACGGATGGCAGCACAATCCGAAAACCAAGCAGTCTTCCTTTCTGGGGGACTGATGAGGCACGTAGTAAGAATGTCTCTGACCACCAGCATTGGGTTAATGGCAATCTTTGCCGTTGATTTCGTCGATATGGTCTTCATTTCGATGCTGGGTAACGACGCGCTGGCCGCGGCGGTTGGCTATGCTGGCACTTTGTTGTTTTTCACCAATGCTGTGAATATCGGTCTTTCTATTTCCGCCGGGGCTTTGGTTGCTCGGGAACTTGGGGCAGGTCGCCCGGATGATGCCCGAAAGTTTGGATCAAGCGTTGGTGTTTTGGGTGTATTAATTGGGGTTCTTGTATCCCTGATTGTTCTGATTAACGTTGAATTCTTGCTGTCTTTACTCGGCGCAAAGGGCGAGGTGCTGAGATTAGCGTCTAGATACGTGTCAATAATCCTTCCCACAATGTGGGTCATGTCGGCGGCAATGACTGCCATGGCAGTTTTGCGCGCGCATGGGGATGCACGAAGATCGATGATGGCGACTATTTACGGGGGTGTTGTAAATGCCGTGCTGGACCCAGTTCTAATTTTCGCTGTGGGTTTGGGATTGGACGGGGCCGCGATCGCCTCTGTTTTGGCGCGGATCACAATGTTGGTTGCGGCATTGCTGCCTGCGCTGCGCGTTCATAATGGGTTTGCGAGGCCTTCGATCCGGCAAGTCACGCGGGACTTTAGTGCTGTTCGAATGATTGCAGTACCAGCAATCCTCACAAATATTGCTACTCCGATTGGAAATGCGATCGTGGTGCGTGAGATCGCTGAATACGGTACCGACGCGGTCGCAGGAATGGCGGTCATAGGACGTTTGATGCCCGTTGCGTTTTCGGTAATTTTCGCGCTGTCCGGTGCGATAGGGCCAATCATCGGTCAGAACTTTGGTGCAGGACAGTACGATAGAGTCAGATCGGCTTTCATTGCTGGTGTAAAGTTTACCGCGACGTACGTGTTGATTATGGCGGCTGTTTTGTTCGTATTGCGTTCACCAATTGCTGATTTGTTTGATGCCCAGGGCGAAACACGTGCGCTAATCTATCTTTTTTGTGGGCCGCTGGCGCTGGCGGCGTTCTTCAATGGCGTAATCTTTGTTACAAATGCCAGCTTTAATAACTTGGGCTATCCGATCTACTCAACTTGGATAAACTGGGGACGGCACACTGTCGGAACGTGGGTCTTCGTAATTATTGGTTCGAAAATAGCCGGTGCGCCGGGCGTGTTGCTTGGGCAGGCTTTTGGTGGTGTTTTATTCGCCGTGATCGGTTGGGTGATGGTCAATCGAGTTATTTCGCACTTGTCGAGGCCCGGCCCAACTGACCCGTTCGCCGATCAAAGGCGCATACATTCACTATTTGGGCGCCGAGGGTGGTAGTTAACGCAACGGCTTAATCTGTCGGAGTCGGCTCAAATCGAGACAGGAATTCCTCTGGCGTTGGTGTTAGACTTTGGTTAAGTCAAGGAAAATGCTACACCAATTGAACATATGCATTCGATTTTTTGCCACAGCCACGGTGATCCTTTCATTGGTTTCGCTGGGGGTAGCTCATAAATCTGCTAACGAAGAATCTTCTCCCGACTTGGCAGCTTTCATGGCAGCAGGCGGATCGCTGTCAGACCTCTGTGGATTGCCAATCGGCGACGGTCCTTTAACTTTGGTAGACTGCGACGCCTGCCGAATAGCCGACAGCTGTGTGGTCCTTCGTGGCAGCAGCAACGCAGCAATAGCCACCCTTGAATATACCCGAACTTTTACTTTTGTCGCAAAACGGATTGCCCGAACTGCGCCACTCGACGCCACTCGGCTGACCCGAGCACCTCCAAGCGTCTGAATTCATCCATTCAGACAATTACCCCGCCGCCGCCGTGGTGTCGGGCCAAAAGGCTTGGAGGAGCCATCAATGCAGACTGAACCTAATTCTGCGCAGCCCAATGGCGGCGCCAATAAACTCTATTTCGCGGCTTGGCGTTGGCATTTTTTTGCTGGCTTGTTCGTGATCCCATTTTTGATGACCCATGCGATCACTGGCATGATGATGCTGTGGATATCTTGGATCGATGGTCGCGATGGAGAACGTACGCAAGTTGCTCCACAAATCACACCAGCGGCCATTTCAGCACTAGCTGAGGCGGCAACCGCCGCCGTGCCGGAAGGTGTTCTTAAGCAGTATGTGGCCCCGCGTCGTGAAGACCTGGCAGCCCTGTTTCGCGTTGACTCAAATGGCGATGCAACCATGGTCGCGGTTGATCCTTATACAGCAAAGGTAATTGAGACTTTTCCTCGTCGAAGTGGTTGGTACGATTTTTTCGACAATATCCATAGTGATCTAAAATTGGGTACAGTCGGAGATCGCATTCTCGAAACCGCGGCCTCGATTTCACTCGTGTTAATAGCGACTGGAATATTTATGTGGTGGCCCCGCGGAACCAGCTTGCGAAGTGTTCTGGTCCCAAGTCTCACACGCGGTCGTGCATTGTGGAAATCTTTGCATGGCGCAGTGGGAATTTGGATTTCGCTTGTGCTGTTTTTCTTCCTTGTTTCGGGACTATCTTGGGCGGGTATCTGGGGTGGCAAAATAGTTCAGGCCTGGAGCCAATTTCCTGCAGAGAAATGGGAAAACATTCCCTTATCGGATGAAACCCATGCCAGCATGAACCATGAGCGACGCGAAGTACCTTGGGCCTTGGAGAAAACACCTATGCCAGCATCAGGGGGTAGTTCCGGCCTCGTGGGAATTTTGGGACCTGTCACAATGGACTCTGTAGACCGGTTCGCGCGCGAAATCGGGTTTGATGCGCGGTATCAGTTGAACTTGCCGCAGGGTGAAAACGGGGTTTGGACACTAAGCCGCGACTCTATGAGTACTGATAGTAATTCCCCAACTACAGATAGAACCGTGCACATTGATCAGTACACAGGCAAAATTCTGGTCGATGTGCGATACGAAGATTATTCCTTGGCGGGTAAGGCCATGGCTGTTGGTATCGCACTGCACATGGGCACACTAGGTTTATGGAGCGTTTTGGCGAACACGATTTTCTGCCTGTGTGTTTTGTTCATGTGCGTCACTTCCATCGTGTTGTGGGTAAAGCGTCGTCCGGTAAACGCAAGACGACTTGCTGCGCCCCCAATGCCCAGCGAATTGCATGTTTGGCAAGGTGCAGTAACGGTGGGCCTGGCACTTTCCTTGGCTTTTCCGATGGCGGGTGTCGCCATTTTGACGGTACTTTTGTTTGATGCCTTTGTGTTGACCTATTTGCCAAGAGTACGTCGCTGTTTAACTTAAAGTTATAGGCGCAGCGTTTTCGCGTGCTGCGCCTTTCAACTGCCAGTGGCCTTGTTTTGATAGGCGGATATCAAACTTTCACCAGTATCGAAGAACGACTCGGCACCTATCAAATCGCTGACACCAAATTTGTCGAGCTGGGCTTTGACATCAGGTTCCAGCATCAGGAAAACAAGCTGTATTTTGTTCCTTTTCAAGAACTTGAAAATTGATTTCAATGTATAGCCAGCAGTGAAGTCAACTGTATCTATTGCAGACGCGTCTATGCAGAACCAATTAATCTTGTTCGAAGTTGATTGCACGATGCTTGTAACTTCTTCCGTCAGGCGCTGAGTGTTGGCATAGTACATCCCGTGAGAAAATCGGTAGATAACAAGACCCGGTAAAATCTGATTGGGCTCAGCCAGAGATTTGGTGTGCCACCCTATTTTCTTTCCCTGCACAATCACTGAATTCTTGGGCCGATAACCATGTCTTGTATGATCAATTAGGGACAGTACCATCGCGAAAATGATGCCTTGCTCGACGCCGACGATCACCACCACGCCGGTTGTCGATACGGCAATCCAAAACTCGGATCGCGCCTGTTTATAGATTTTCACCAATCCACGAAGGTCGATCAGGTTAACGCCAATTAAAAATACAATAGCAGACAGGGCGGCGTTTGGCAGGTAAGCAAGTGGCGCAGTCAGAAATAGGATGACGACCAGAACAATAAGTACCGTCGTTAACTGTGCGATCTGGCTTTTTCCCCCAACACTAGCGACCATTTCAGTCTTTGTTGGACTGCCGTTGACAACGAATGTACCGGAAAAAGCCGCCCCAAGGTTAGCTGCGCTCAATCCGATTAGATCGTTGTTTTCGCTGAACTTGTCATCGTAACGCGCGGCGTAGGCACGCGATGTAGCTGCACTTTGCGCAAGAATGACCACGAAAATTGCCAAAGCTGTCGGCAATAACTGCTTAATCAGCGCCCAGCTCCAATTCACCTCTGGGATCGCAAGGGCAGGCAGACCACTGGGAACGGGACCAAGTACAGCAATTCCCGAAGCATCGAAATCCAAGAACCAGCTTAAACAGATAACCCCGACTACGGCTATCAAAGGGCCAGGTACTTTACGGGATAGTTGCCTTCCAACTAACACGACCAAAAGCACCGCAATAGAAATCGCCACTGTTGGCCAGTGAAATTGATCAAAGTTCTGAACGAAACTCCACAGTTTGTGCAGTGTTCCATGCTCTGATGCTTCAATCCCCATCATTGGTGGGATTTCGGTCGATGCCACTTGGATTCCTACTCCTGTCAAAAATCCGACCAGCACTGTTCGGGAAAGAAAGTCGGCCAAAAACCCAAGGCCAATAATTCGAGCTGTGATCAAAAGAACACCTGCCAATAGTGCCAGCAGCGATGCCAGCGCCAGATATTCGGACGAGCCAGCAACAGCCATTCCCGCCAGTGCGGAAGCCGTAATCGCCGCAGTTGCGGAATCCGCACCGACAACCAAATGCCTCGACGACCCAAAGATCGAAAACAACGCCATCGGTATCAGGATTGTATAGAGGCCGGTAATTACCGCTGTCCCAACTATCTTCGTGTAGCCCATGACTTCGGGGATCGCGAGGCTCGCAAATGTGATTCCAGCAAGAATTTCAGTCGGCAGAGCAGGGCGATCAAATGGTAGAACACCTTGCAGAACGGGCAGCCGAAATCGATTTAGATCAGATCCCCGTTTTCTCATGTGTTCACCCTTACTGCTTGATATCCAGATTAGCCGATTCAGATGATAGAAAAATCTTTGGCAATGAGCGAATTGAGTTTCCCATTCGATACTGAGTCAATGGTGAGCCCATTTAACAGTGTGCGAGCAACGGGTCTTTTAACTTAAGCTACGGCTGAAACCCGTCCGGAACTCCAAATGGCGGTTCTTCGACACTGGTACCAGTCAATGCGTACAAAAAGGCCACTAAATTGCCGATTTCTTCGTCTGACAAGGTTACTGGACGAATGTCGACTGTCGATCGAACACGCTGCATTTCTAACTTGTCCTGCCAAATTATGAAATCTGCGCCTTGCAACCAAGGCACGGGCGGCAGGTTAGCGTCGTATTCAGCCCAATTTTCAAAGCTGACTGCTGGATCGAGATGGTGCCTGACGACGCTCTCCAAGTCGGGGAAGGCACCGTTGTGACCGTAAGGTGCGGTTAAAGCTACATTGCGAAGCATCGGTGTGCGAAAGCGATAGGCATCTTCCAACCTGTTGCTTTCCCCCATGCGACCAACATCGCGGGCGTATGGATCCCATTGCCGCGTCCTACCCGGACCGAAAGGTGGAATGCTTAACGCATGAAACTTTTGGTCCGACATTAAGGGGCCGGAGTGGCAGGTTGCGCACTTGGCTTTACTATAAAACAGGTCCATCCCTTTTTTTTGCTTTGGCGACAAAGCTGTGGTGTCACCGGAAAGGTACTGATCCAAGGGGCTGTCGGTGCTGCGCCATTCGAGCGCCATAAAAGCAGCAAGTGCGTTCACAACCTGAACAATCGTTATTTCATTGGGTGTGTCTACATCATCAAACGCTTCAACGATGGCTTTCCCGTAAAGCGGATCCGTTCGAACGCGTTTTGCAATGATAGGCCAGCCTTTGTCGATTCTGTCATGAACAGCACCTGTAACTTCGTTTTCAGCAACATTTCCGGCCATTTCAAACTGTGCAGTCAGAGGAAACAAAGCCTGTGCTGCGAGCAGCGAATTCAGTCCTTCCGGCAGCCATTCTTGCGCAGGTGAGTTGAAGCCGTTTCCGTAAACATCAGAATGGCTGAGGCGTCCGTCATGAAACAGAGTATGAATTTCCTTTGCGCCAAGGTTCCATAAACCAGGCGAGTTTCGCGGTATGCGTTTGCGAATTTTATGCCGGCCTTTTCCAGGTGTGCGTTCCGGTCCAAGTCCTTCGCCGCCCTCTCCGATGCCAAGAGATAACCCGTCGGAAGTGCCAAAGTCGGGGTGATGGCAATGGGCGCAGGAGATATTTTGATTTCCAGATAAAACCGGATCGTAAAAAAGCTGATGACCGACGGCAGCCTGTTTCATATCAAAGGGGATGAAATCTTCATCTGTCAGCGGCCGAGGTAGCTCTTGTGACGTTGCTGGTACAGCGAACAGGAAAGCAAAACACAAATGCGTCAGTACATTTTTGCCTTTTGTCTTATTGCAACGCCGACGCTGGCTGAACTTGAGGGCGCGCGTGACTTGATGGAAGCCGGAGAGTTTGAAGCCGCCCGAGACGAACTGATGCCAGCTGCGCGCTCGGGTAATGCCGAAGCGGAAGAATTGATTGGCGTGATGTATGGTTTGGGGCTTGGAGTGGAACAGGACTATGAACGAGCTTTTGAATGGTATTTGCGGGCTTCTATGAAAGGACATCCGGGTGCGCAATCGGGCATCGGCTGGTATTACGAGTTGGGGCTCGGTATGCCCGCGCCAGATCTTGTACGCGCCTACATGTGGTACACGCTCAGCGCTATCGGTGGCGATCCCGACGCAGCGATCAGCCTTGAAGAAATAGTCAAGAAAATGACGCCAGAGCAGATCGAACGAGCTCATATTCTAGTAAACGACTACAAAGGGTGGATGTACCCGTTTCGATAGCGGGGCCGGACTGTAACAGCCCGACCCCGGTAGGTCAGTTCAGGTCTGCATCGCGCGATGCGTTGACCTCCGCCTCGGCTGCAGCCACAGCCTCGGTCAGAGCTGAAAACACCTCATCTCCGCGGCCCACGTTAGACTGGAACCATTCGTAGACGGGCGTAGCCGCCTCTTTGAAGGCTGCTTTCTGCTCAGGGGTCGGAACGTACAGATCACCTCCGCCAGCTACGAAATCCTCGTATGCTTGAATGGATTTACGTTTTGGCGATGCAAAAGTAGCCTGCTGCAACGCATAAAATCCATCAACTACGACGCGTCGCATGTCTTCTGGAAGTTCCTGGAACTTCGCGTTGTTCATCCACCAGAGAGCGCCCATATAGGCATGACCATCAAGCGTGACGTATTGAAGCCCTGCATCAGGGAACTTCATTCCCATGATGTCAGTAATACCGTTCTTGGAACCTTCGACGACACCTGTTTGAAAGCTGGTGAACAGCTCTGGCCACGGGATAGGTGTTGGTGAAGCGCCCAAAGCCTTTACCAGCTCCTGCGGAAGGTCCGCTACCACGGTGCGGATCTTCAGACCTTCCATATCTGCTGGCTCTGCGATCCGGCGCTGAGTGTTGGCAAAGTTGCGCCAGCCGCCAGTATTTCCGATTGTCATCAAGCGGATCGCGCCGCCGGAGTCTTCCAATGCCATATCGCGCATTTTGCGGGTGAAATCACCAGATAGAACGTGTTCGGCAATCCGGTCATCGGCCATCAGATAGGGCAAGTCCAGAACCTGAACGTACGGGAAAATACCGGATGCACCACCAGACGTCGAAATGTATATATCGATTGTTCCGTCAGCGACACCTTGCAGACATTCCGCGCCATTCGAACAAAGCTGAGTACCAATGAAGAGTTCGACTTCGATCGCACCGTTCGAGGCGGCCTCAACATAGTTTTTGAAAACGATCAATCCGTCATAGTCTTCATCGTTTTCATTTGAATTCGCCGTCGCGCGCAGTGTGTAATCTGCAGCCGCAGCTGCAATGGCGGATGCTGCAACCAGCGAAGTGGCCACCGCGGCCGATTTAATGAATCTTCTGAGCATGCGTTTCCTCCCTGTGATACTCAGTTAGTTAGCAAATCCCGTTATTCTCGGGATCGTCATTGAGATTGCCGGAACATAAGTAATCAAAAAGATCACTATGATTTCAACAGCCAGAAACGGCAGAATGGCCTTTGCGATGGTTTCGACTTTTTCGCGCGAAACAGCGGCAGCGACGAAAAGGACTAAACCCATGGGTGGCGTAGCCAGACCGACGGTCAAGTTAACGCTCATGATAATGGCAAAGTGGATAGGGTCTACACCGAGACTGGTAAAAATTGGTGCCAAGATCGGGCCGAGAATAATAATCGCTGGACCAGCGTCCAAAAACATACCCACGATGAACAACAATAGGTTGATCAGGAACAGCAGAATAAGCGGGTTTTCCGACAGGCTGAGGATAAGCTGGGCCAATTGTTCTGGTGCATGGCTTAGGCTCACTACGGTTTTGAAAGCCATCGCCGCACCAACAAGCAACAATACAACAGCGGAAGTCAGACCCGCATTGCTAAGGATTTCGGGGACTTCTTTGAGCGTAAGGGTGCGTAAAACGAAAAAACCGATCAAAAATGCATAACCAACGGCAACAGCGGCGGCCTCCGTCGGGGTAAATATGCCGCCCAAGATACCGCCAAGAATGATTACTGGAGTCAACAAAGGGAAAAACGCTTTAAGGCTTGCCTGACGACGCTCGCCCCATGTGTATTTGCGGCTTGCAACTGGGAAGTCATAACGGTCGGCCATTACCTTGATCATCAGCATCAAACCGACACCCACCATTACGCCAGGTACGATTCCTGCTAAGAAAAGGGCGGCAACACTTTCGCCCATGACATACGCGTAGATGATCATGATGCCCGAAGGCGGAATAATCGGTCCGATTACTGAGCTGGCCGCTGTAATTGCAGCAGCAAAACGGCGGGTATACCCCTGTTTTTCCATAGCGGGAATCAGCATTGATCCCAGCGCCGAGGTATCTGCGACGGCCGACCCAGAAAGACCTGCAAAAAGAATGGAACTGAGAACGTTTACATGCGCCAGTCCACCACGTAGATGCCCCATCAGTGCTTGACTGAATTCAACGAGGCGTATGGTGATCCCACCTCGATTCATAAGCTCTCCGGCGAGCATAAAGAAAGGGATCGCCATAAGGGGAAAGCTGTCCATACCGTTGTAAACATTTCGATACAGCAGCGTGATGTCGTTGGTTTGGCCGTTTAACCACAACAAAATTCCCGGCGCAGCCAGAAGGGCAAAAAAGACCGGCAGACCGATCATCAAAAAGACCAAGAATGTCGGAAGGAACCAGATAAGCATTTATTCAGCTCCTACTGGGGCGTCGGCGATTTCAGGCAACATGTCACCGCCACCCAACAGTGTGATTACCGCCCGCAGGATAAGTTCAATGTTGACTGCGATCAGAAGGATAACACCAACCAACAGTGAGGCCATCATCCAGCTGCGTGGAATTCGGTACCATTCGTCAAATCCAATTGACGTCGGAAGATACAGTGCTGCGGTCGCGAATTTGCCACCAAAACCGGTGACTTCGGACCATCCTATATTTACGGCAACCAGCAAGACTACCAGGGAAACGACAAGCAAGAAGATGTTCAGCAATTGTCCGAAAACTCGAGGCAGCATTTGCGGAACCATGTCGATCGCTACAAATCCGCCACGACGGAACGCAGTTGGCGCCATCAGACCTGTCATCCACAGCATGCAAAATCGCGCAGCTTCATCCGGCCAGGGCAGGGCGTTACCTAGAACGTATCGAAAAAACACCTGAATCAGAATTGCTATGACCATAACGGCCATCGCAACGACCCCAACCGCACGGCCCAATCGCAGCGCGGTTTCATTTACATACGCGATCGGTGCAAGGACCGATGTTAATCCGCTCATGCGGATCCTCCCTTATTTGGTCACAGGTTAAACCCCGCAACACTTAC
Organism: Ruegeria sp. BHSA163; assembly: GCF_059613365.1. Taxonomy (NCBI): domain Bacteria; kingdom Pseudomonadati; phylum Pseudomonadota; class Alphaproteobacteria; order Rhodobacterales; family Roseobacteraceae; genus Ruegeria; species Ruegeria sp. BHSA163. The sequence continues at coordinate 98,871 of NZ_JBXWSJ010000006.1, read as the reverse complement.
CGCGCTTATTGGTGCGCGAATTGGCCGAGTTTCCCGGCGTAGAAGGTCAGGGCGTCTCCGTCCGCCATGCTGGCCCTAAGAACCTTCCCTATTACAATAACGTGGTCACCCGCGTCGTGATACGCATGCCGTTCGCATTCGAATCTTGCCAGACAACCTGTCAGTAAAGGTGTGCCATTTTCACAGCGATTGTGTTCAATCGCTTTCAATGCAAACGCATCTTTAGAGCAGCCATAGCACAGCTCTGCCTGTTTCGACGATAAAACGTGAACGCTGAAGTGTTGCGCTTTACGAAAATACCGAAACCTTCGTGAGTTTCTGTCTCCCGCCCACATGATTAAAGCCGGGTCCAATGATAGTGAGGAAAAGCTATTGGCCGTGATGCAAATCGGCCCGTCATCGCTGTCGCAGGTGACAACGGTTACTCCGGTTGCAAATCGACCAAATGCGTCCCGTAGGGTTCGGGTATCATCCTTCCGGGGAACAAAAGTGTGCGCCATGTTCGGGGTGATTGCGTTCATCATGGTACCTCATGGCCCAGCGCCGCCTCATACAGGCGGAACCAGGTTTCCCGATCCAGATCGACCTTAAGCGCGTCAGATATGCGCTTTATCCGATCCAGATTGTTGGTGCCGAGAACCGGCAGTATCTTTGCAGGATGGGCAAGCAAAAACGCAACCGCTACAGCAGCGCGGTCTACGTCGAACTCTTTCGCAATCTCGTCGGCAACGACCCCGACCGGCGGGTTGCCGGACATTAGCATGCCTCCACCCAGCGGCGACCAAGCCATGACAGGATGGCTATTTTGTTGATGAAATGCCAAATCCCCATTGGTGAACGGAGCGATTTCGCCCAAAGAAATCTCGATCTGGTTTGTGACCAGTTGCGATTTCATTGCGGATTGCAATAGGTTCCAATCCCAAGGCCGAAAATTCGACACACCAACTGCGCCGACCTTGCCACTGTTCACAACTTCGTCCAAAGCCGCCCCGGTTTCGTTGTGGTCCATAAAGGGGTCGGGGCGATGAATCAAAAGAAGATCGATATGGTCGGTGGCCATTTCCGAAAGAGAATTATCCACCGACTTCAGAATATGCTGCCTTGACGTGTCATAGTATTTGACTTTGACATCTGAATACCGCCCGCACGGAGCAACGATATCGCACTTGGTCACAATCTCCATTTGCTGACGTAGGCGAGGGTTGGCGCGTAAAGCGTTCCCCAAAACGGCCTCGGCACCATAATCGCCATAAATATCCGCTTGGTCGAAAGTCGTGATGCCTTGATCCAGACAGGACTGAATCTTGGCTTCGACGTGAGAGGCAGAGGTGTCATTATCATCACCCAGCCGCCACATGCCGTAGACAAGACGGCTCATCTCAAGCGTTTCGGATAATTTAACGCGTTGCATTAGCGACGGACTCCATTGCCTAACGGGGTAGCAGGGGTTTCAGTAGGAACTCTTCCATAAGCTTCTGGAAGAGAGCAGGTTTTGAGGTTTGGCATAACGCGGGTGCCAAAATGCCGCGCCTCATCCAAATGAGGATACCCCGAAAAGATAAAGGCGCGGATCCCCATCTTTTGGTATTCCTCGATCTTTGTCATCACCTGATCGGTGGATCCTACCAGAGCAGCACCGCAGCCTGAGCGTGCCCGGCCAACGCCGGTCCACAGGCCAGGTTCAATATAGCCATATTGGTCCGCCAGATCACGGTTTTTGGATTGATGTGAGACGCCCAGCGAAGTCGCATCCAATGCCCGCTCACGAATGGCACGGCCATATTCGTCGTCAAGTTTCGACACGATAAATTCGGCGTATTCCTGAGCCTCTGCTTCTGAATCGCGAACAATCATGTGAACACGCAGGCCGTAATCCAGTGTGCGACCGCACTCATCGGCCACGGCATGAACCGCTTTCATCCGCTCAGCCAATTGATCTTTGGTCTCTGGCCACATCAGGTACACATCGCAATGTTCACCGCACAACTGCAAAGCAGGAGGCGAATAGCCGCCAAAGTACAGCAGTGGCCCATCGATTTGGTAGGGGCGTGCTGGATCAGTGGTCAGTCCGGAAAAATTATAAACCTCGCCCTGATGATTGATCTCGTCTCGCGTCCAGGCCTGCTTAAGTATTTCGACTACCTCGCGTGACCGCTGATAGCGATAGGCGCTTTCAGCTTTTTCGCCCGGAAAGTCAGAGGAGATAATGTTGACGGTCAATCGTCCTTTGAGCATGTGATCAAGTGTTGCAACCGTTCGCGCAAGCATTATCGGCTGCATCTCACCACAACGTACAGCCGCTAAAAGGTTGATCCGATCAGTTATGGGCGCGCAGCCCGCAACAAAACTCAACGTGTCTTGGCCGACTTGATAGGATGACGGGCACAGAATATTTCGGAAGCCTTGAGCTTCTGCCTCTTTCACAATGCTCGAGCAATGTTCCCAACTTGACCGCAAATTACCGTCGGGTACGCCGAGAAATTGATAGTCATCTGAACATAGCGCAGCAAACCATGATACCTCAGCCGCATCCAGATCAGGGGATGTGATTGGGACGATTGTCATTTGGTTGGGCTCCGAGATGTTTTTTGCATTTACTCTTGCGTAGCAATCACTTTGATGTAGATCAATAGTGTATCAATTTTTCCTGCGACCGAGTGAAGCGCCCCTCGTGACACAAGCTGACAGAAATCCGAATGCCCTTCCGATTTATATCCAGATCGCAGAACTGCTGATCAGGGATATAACTGCTGGGCGTTTGATAAAAGGAGAGCGTCTACCGCCGGAACGCGATATGGCTGCGGATATGAATGTATCGGTAGGTACATTGCGAAAATCGCTGGCCGAGCTTGAAAAAAAAGGCATGTTGGAGCGTATTCAGGGCTCCGGAAACTATGTATGCGAGACCGGAACACATAACAGCGTCTACGCGATGTTCCGCTTGGAGCTGCCCGAGGGCGGAGGGTTGCCAAGTGCCGATATTCTTTCCGTCGATCATCTTGTAAAGCCTGCCGATCTAGGAGATTTCGGGGAATCGGACCGTGGCTCACGAGTACGCAGGATTCGCTATCTCAATGACACAATTATTGCTCTCGAGGAGATCTGGCTGGACGAATCAGTTGGACTCATTGATGAGCAGCTGCTGTCAGACTCGCTCTACCGTTACTATCAACACCAACTTGGGTTCTGGATTGCCCGGGCTGAGGATCGAGTGACGATTGGATCGCTGCCTGATTGGACGCCAGCCGAATTCACAAAGCCTGCTGGACACATTGTGGGTTACATCGAACGGTTCAGTTGGTCTGAAAAGGCCGAACCTGTCGAGTTCTCAAAAACTTGGTTTGACCCAGATCGAGCAGCATACGTGCAACGTCTTAAGTAAATAGAATGAGGGATATCGCATGACCCGGACCATAAATTACGGGCTGATCGGATGCGGAATGATGGGGCAAGAGCACCTACACAATATAGCATTGCTTGAGGGTACGCGCGTGTCGGCCATATATGAGCCTGACACTGACATGGCTGATATTGCGCGGCGGATTTCGCCGGGCTCAAGGTTGGTGGCATCGATAACCGATTTGTTGTCAGTAGAGGATTTGGATTGCCTTGTGATAGCAAGCCCAAACCACTTGCACGTTCACCAGATTGTTGAAATCGCCAAAGTCCGCCCTTTACCGTTGCTGGTTGAGAAACCTTTGTTCACAAACCCTGCGGACGCTGATCGATTGCTGGAGATCGAAAAAACATATCCGCATCCGATTTGGGTAGCGATGGAGTATCGGTACATGCCGCCCATTTCAGCCCTAATCGCCGAAGCCAAGGATGCTTTGGGCGGGATCAAAATGCTATCGATCCGAGAACACCGCTTTCCGTTTTTGGACAAAATCGCCAACTGGAACCGATTCAACCGCAATACGGGGGGTACATTTGTCGAAAAATGTTGCCATTTCTTCGACCTCATGCGGCTAATTCTAAATTCTGACCCCGTTCGAATTTATGCCAGCGGAGGGCAGGCAGTTAATCATTTAGATGAAGAGTATGACGGTGAAACGCCCGATATTTTAGACCACGGTTACGTAATCGTCGATTTTTCCTCGGGTGCCCGCGCTATGCTTGAATTATGCATGTTCGCGGAAGGATCTGAATACCAAGAGGAAATCGCCGCTGTAAGCGCCCAAGGAAAGATTGAGGCGTTGGTTCCCGGTCCGGCTAGATTTTGGCCCGATCATCTTGGTGTGCCGCCAGTTCCAAAACTTGTCGTCAGCCCGCGAAAGCCAAAGGGACCAATTTCCAAGGATATACCTGTGGATCCGCGCCTCTTGGCTGCGGGGGATCACAATGGCTCAACTTATTTTCAGCATCAGGGCTTTCTTGAGTTGGTGCGCGGGCACCGGACCGTTCCGGATGTTACTTTGAACGATGGTATCTGGGCAGTTCAAATGGGAATTGCCGCGCAAGAAGCACTTCAAGAAGGCAAAGCCATACATTTCAATCGTTAAGAGCTACTGACGTGTTTTAGAACGGTCGACAACGGTAAATTCGTTCAGTGTTTCGACGCTTGTCTGCGGTCGCCTGCAACAGCAAAGGCCTAGTGTTCGTAAAACCGTTAACAAAACTGTCAAGTTGATATAACCTCAAGTTGTTGTTGAAACTTGTGAACCGGTTAGCGTTGTGAGTCAGTCGATCTATGAAAAATACGGCGGGTTCAAAGCCATAAGCCGTATAGTGATAACTTTCTACGAAATGGCCCTGGACTCCGAAGAGATTGGGTTTCATTTCGAAAATATTGATTTGCCAAGACTAATCGACCACCAAACGAAGTTTGTATCTTCGCTGGTAGGAGGACCAGCGTCGTTCAGCGATGACCGGATCGAGGCGGTACACCGACATCTCAATATCTCGCACGCGCATTTCGACGAAATGTCTGCGTTGTTCAGAGAAGCCCTAGAAATGCATGGTATGGCCGAAGAGGATGTTAATCTTGCCATAGACGCAATTGAGGAAAAGCGCTCCATCATCGTTACGCGGAACGCCGCATGAGTATACTAGCCATAAATGAGCAGTTGCTGCGAGCTATTGGAGTGGGCGTCGCTGTTGTTCGCGCCTCGGACCTAAGTTTTGTTTTTCACAATGGCCCCTTTGCAGAGTGGTTTGGCTCGCCGGAACCAGGCCAGTCTCTGCTGGACGTGCTACCGGGTCTTGACCCCAAGGAATTGGACGATGTCAAACAATCCGGGCTTCGTTACTCTGTCGAGTTGCAGATCAAACCGCGACGCCGAACGTTGATTTTTGCAACCGCGGTCTCATTGGCAAACGGTCTGGAAGAACAAGTGCTTGTCGTAGAATGTCAAAATATCACGAGGATACGTGAGTTGGAGAGCATGATTGACAGCTATTCAACTATGGTCGAGCGCAATACTCGTGAACTGGAGCGTGAAAAGGAAAGGGTTGAGCGCCTTCTACTGAATTTGATGCCCCGCGCCGTTTACGAAGAGTTCAAGACATTTGGCGTAGTTACGCCACAGTTGTTCGATCAGGTTTCGGTCGTAATGCTGGACTTCGTTGGGTTCACGGATTTTGCTGCCAAAACCGATCCCACTGTCACGCTAAGCGAATTGAACGATATATTCACTGCATTCGACCGTATCGTTGAGCAGTTCGGCTGCGAAAGGATAAAGACCATCGGCGACGCCTATCTGGCAGTGTCGGGAATGCCTGATGAAACACCAGATCACGCCACGGCAGTCGCCCACTGTGCGGTCAGATTTCTGCGGTACTTAGAACGGCGAAATGAAAGCCATCCGCACAAGTGGCAGGCCCGTATCGGGTTGGGTATGGGCGCCGCCGTAGGCTCGGTCGTAGGAATTCAGAAATACGTTTATGACGTTTTTGGCCCTGCAGTGAACATAGCTTCCAGATTGCAAGTATTCGCAAACCCGATGAACATCGTTGCGCCCGCAGAAATGAAATACGCATTGATTGATGAGTTTCAAATAACAGATTTGGGCCCTGTAAATATAAAAGGTATGGGGCAGATGGATTTGATTAATGTCACGTCTCGTCTATCAACACCAAAACCCAGCCGGGCATTCTGAGATTTTTAGTCATCAGGGGCGACCAGACCCAATCCCCGAAGATAAATACCAATTCCAGATTCCAGCAAATCTTCTGGGGGAAAGGGCGATGTTGCTCCTGTGTTTCGGGCGTAAAGTTCAACCACTCCGTGGCTCATCGCCCAAATGTGTGCGCTAAACATAGAGGCGGGGGGGCGCTTTTCCGGCGGGATATGCTGCGATAGATCCTCGGCGGCTTTTTCTAATACGCTCTTTGCTCGGTTGGCGGCCAAAGCCAATTCCGGCGTACGGTTCAGTGATATGCCGCTTTCGAACATCGCGATATAGTGTCCTGGATGCTTTCGAGCGAACGCCAGATAGGCGCGTCCGGTTGCCTCAAAAGCTGCTAAAGCCGATGGCTGACCCTTGTCATAAGCAAACTGCATAAGGTCCGCGAACATCTCGAAGCCTTGTCGTGCAGCCTCGGCAATCAAATCTTCTCGCCCGTGGAAATGCCGATAAACCGCAGCAGGGGTCACGCCGGCAGTCTTCGCAGCCTCAGATAAGGTGAACCCGGTCGGTCCTTTTTCCTCAATCAGAGAGAGAGCAGCCTCGATCAAAGCCTGTTTGAGGTTTCCGTGGTGATAGCCGCGTTTCGTCATCCCTGCCTCAGGCGAGTTTTCATTTATTATAATCAGAGGAAAACGAATAGAGTATCAAGACCGCTTCGTCCAACCGAGAGTGGGCAGTCGACGCGCCGCTGTTAAAGGCACTAAGACTTCAGCTGAATAATGAACTTTGTGAAATCCCCAAAGAAATTGAATTTTATGAAAGATTTAGTGGCCAATCTACAACGCAACGCCAAAAGCCAGTATGATCAACGATTATGTAAACGGCAATAATCGCTGACTAAGAGCGTTCAGGACCAACCTGGCGGCTATGCGAAGGTTTTTCGCTGTGTGATACCAGAACGGCACTTGGATTAGGGGCAAAGTGCAAATCGCAATGATCAAAGATTTATTTATGAAAACAAAACGTAATCGGATTTAGCTAATCAGCGAGCAATCATATTGGCAGGCAGAATTCAATCAATTATTCCCTTGAATCGATGCTACTTGGAACGTTCGCAACTGAGTATGGAAATGCAAATCGCTGTAATCAAAGCGGCAATCTGAATAAACAATGACAACCGCTTACTAGGTCAAAAAAAGATCGATTAGGCTCCGAAAAGCTTCAATGACTTGTTCAAGTGTCTGTCGAATTCGCGAAAGTTCAAAAAGCCACTTTTTAGAAACAATAGGCAATCTGCGGGCAGGTTGGGGCAAGGATTGGAAGTTTATCTGCGCACATTAGGTGTTTCATGCTTCCCAAATCTCCGGTCCACCACAGATTTTGGGGTCCGGAGAGCCAACGACGGCAGGATCTTTTTCATCGTAGTCCAGCGCCTGCAAAACCGTGCGGATAGCTGCAAGTCTGGCACGCTTTTTGTCGTCGGAACGTACAATGGTCCACGGGCAGAATTTACTGTGACTTCGAGTCAGGGTTTCCGATATCGATTCGGTATATTCCTCCCACTTGCTTAAACCTTCAATGTCAATTGGGCTCAGTTTCCATTGCTTTAAAGGGTCGGTTTCGCGCGCTAAAAAACGGTTTAACTGCTCGGCCCGGCCGACGTTTAGCCAAAACTTAAATAGAACAATACCGTCTGTTATTAACCCAGTTTCCAAAGGCAAAACCTGCCGAAAAAACCGTTCTCGTTGCTGTGAAGTACAGAAGCCGAAGACGTTTTCTACAACCCCGCGATTGTACCAGCTGCGATCAAAAAACACGATTTCCCCGCCTGAGGGCAGATGGGGAATATACCGTTGAAAGTACCATTGAGTACGTTCGGCATCCGAAGGTTTTCCGAGCGCCACGTTTCGCGCCCCTCGTGGGTTGAGATTTTCCCGGAACCTTTTGATTGTTCCGCCTTTCCCTGCTGCATCGCGACCTTCAAATATTATTGCGACACGTTGTTCGGTTTCTTTGACCCACGACTGCATTTTGACCAACTCGATCTGCAGTGCCTCCATCTGCTGATCGTAATCCTTGGTCTTCATTTTGTCTTCGTAGGGGTAGGTGGGGTTAACGATTTCGCCTTTCTTCGACGCTTCAATGGCTTTCCGAATGTCTTTTGGGGCGTCGTCGCGAAAGTACTTTTCGATAGCGCCTTTTTTGGCACGGGTCATGGGCCACCTCGCAATAATATCCATACTCCACTATGGATTAGGGAGCGTTCTAACGCAAACCTGCCCGGTCTGCCGCTCTATCTATAGCCGCTGCAACTTCAGGGGCTGCAACGACTTGAGGCATGTGACCAATTCCCTCTAATTCAATTAACTCTGCCCCGGGTATCTGTTCGATCAGGCGGTCGGAATGCCAGCCTAGCCCAACAGTAGCGTCCGCAGTGCCGTGGACAATTTCAGTTGGCACATTGATCTCTTTGTAGCGGGGTTGAAGTTCTGTCACCTCAGCCAGCAAGTTTGCGCGTTGTTTGGCATTTGCGTGCATAGACGCACGTCGCGAAGTTAGACCCGGGCCGAAATGATCTGCATAACCATCTGGTGCAATTTGAGGGGCAAAAACCTTGTCCAATGCCTGAGCCACATACCAATCAGGCACGAAAGCTGTAATCAGCGGGAGGACTAATGTGCGACCTGCAGCCGTCGCTCCGATAGTGTTGAAAGCATCCAGCGGCGTCTCCCACGGAATGGCCGCTGGCGCTATCAATACAAGCCCGGAGAGATTGTTGGGACGTGTGACCGCCCACGCCAAGGCCACTGATCCACCATAACTTTGCCCCGCGACTATTGGCTTCTCTGCCCCAAGTAATTCCGCAGCCTTTTGAAGGATTTTCGCTTGTTCAACAATGGTTTCCCCGTCGGGATTAAAGCTTTCAGAGTACCCCAATCCGGGACGATCAAAAACAATTACTCGATAAGAACCGGCCAGTATCGGCGCAAGCGCAAACGTCATGTCACGGGTGTTTCCACTGGAACCGTGGATCAACACGACATCAGGACCTTTACCTGAGACGACGGCGTGGATCGCATTTCCATCAACGTCCAGAATTTGCCCTTCCGGTGGATAGGTTGCTTCGGCAATCGCTTCGCGTGAGGCAGATCGCCAAACAACAGCCCCAGCCACTAACGAAAGGGCAAGGCACAAGGTTATCAGAAACTTAGCGACCAATCTTTTCCAAATCAAAAGGTGTGGACTGGTATATTTCGTTGATCCAATTACCGTACAACAAGTGTGCGTGACTTCGCCACCGATTTTGTGGAGTCTGGTGCGTGTCGTCATTCGGATAATAGTTAATCGGAACGTTTATTGGCGTACCGTTGGCGATGTCCCGGTCATATTCTTGCTTGAGCGTATCGCTGTCATATTCAAAATGGTTGAAAATATAGAGCGCGCGATGCGCTGTATCCTCAACCAAGCAAGGACCCACCTCGTCGCTTCCCAGTAGGGTTCTTAGACCTTTGGCAGCGTCGATTTCGTCTTGCTTCATTTCCGTCCAACGGCTCACTGGAATCACACAATCATCAGAAAAGCCTCGTAAAAACGGCGAAGCAGGGTCCAGGTTGCGGTGCCGAAAGCAGCCAAAGGCTTTGTCGTTCAGCAAATGTTTTTTGACATCGTGAAAATGATTAATCATCGCCATGCCGCCCCAACACACGCCAAAGGTCGAGTGAACATTTGACTGCGTCCATTCGAATACTTCACCCAGTTCATTCCAATACGTCACATCTTGAAATTCAAGGTGTTCTATGGGGGCGCCAGTGATGATCAGGCCGTCAAACTTTTGGCTCTTTACGTCCTGAAAAGGTTGATAGAACTCCGCCATGTGTTCGGCTGCAGTGGTCTTTGTTTGGTGTTCAGTCATCCGGATCAAAGACAATTCGATCTGCAAGGGTGTGGCTCCAATTAGACGAGCGAATTGGTTCTCGGTTTGAATTTTTTTGGGCATAAGGTTCAGTAACCCAATGCGAAGTGGGCGAATATCCTGTCGCGCTGCGAGATCCTCGGACATGACCATTACGCCCTCTTTGGTGAGGACATCGAAAGCGGGCAAGTCTGATGGTATCTTTATAGGCATGAGATAACGCTATTTGTGCTCAATACGAAATCTGAAACTTAGGCTCAGGAGTTGATGTTCTCAAGGGTGCGTTCAATCAACTCGTCGAAGTCGCTCCCATCGCGAATTTTGTTCACGTCGTCTGCAGTAACCGTGATGCCCCAGTTTGCAGCCATAGCCTCGTATCTAGGCTGCCGATGAGCCAAAGCTTGTGCATAGGTCCAGCGAATAAACTCATTTGGGTTCACGTTATTATCTCTGAGATCGTATTGCTGAAGGTATTCCGCCCAAACCCGGGCTAGGAACTCGGCTTGATAAGACATTGGTTTTGGCGCCTTGTCGAACCGTTTGATTAACTCAGCGGTGTGTGCCTCGTCGCCCTGAATCCAAATCATCAATGTGTGTCGCGAAAGTTCGGATAAAATTTGGTCATTCGGGTCGTTTGGGTCCACCCATTCGCAAATCGAACCACCGGTATCGCAAATGAAATTTGGGTATTGATACAGTCGCTTCGCGCGATCGATGAAGTATTCAGTATCCAGCAAAGCGTGTATTTCAGCCAGACGGAATTGTTCTTGCCGCCGACGATACTCGTCGATTCCGAGGCCACCAAGATCGGGATTGCCAGGTTTTCCCAGATATGTCGACACCGGGGTCAGATTGTTGAATGAAATGTTGGATCCAATAAAAATGGAGTCTGATAAAAGCAGTTCCCGTAGAAACGGGACCTTCATCGCCTCGGCCTTGGCGTTGTCAGTTATATATTCTCCCATGTAGCGGGTTCCGATACGGTAGTCGATCGAGTAGTGAAACCAATCACCTTCATCCCTTAGGATGTTCGAAACATGGGTTTTTCCCAATCCGGACATGCCGAAAAACAGCACTTTCTTTCGCGCTGCATTACGCCATTCCCTCGCTGAGTTGTAAATCATGTGTCGTCATCCGTTGTTTAGACCTAGCTAAATCGGGCAGGGGATGGCGTCAATCTCGTCTGCCGGATCGGTTCAAAATTAACAAGCCAACGGCCAGTACCGCGAAACCAATATAGGCGCTTGTCGGCGTGCGTTCATCGCGAACAATGGCGCCAAGTATTATTGCTATTGGCGGGATGATAAGCGTCACAAGCATCAGGTTTCCGCTGCCTGCCATCGCAAGGACGCGATAATATAAAAGATACGCACCAGCCGTCGCCACTATAGAATAGTAGGCAATTGCTGCCAATGTTTGCCACGGCAAAATCATCGAGGGCATTCCATCCACGGCCAATGTAATCGGAAACATGATCAGAGCAGAGGCTGTCAACATCCCCGCCGCCGCAACTTGCGGTTCCAGATGGCCAAGGTTTAGGCGTGCCCAGACGGAGGCCAATGCATAACAGAGTGTTCCGGCGAGAATAGCGAACTGCCCTAGGTTGTTGGCACTCAGTGAATCAAAGTTTCGCAAGCCTACAGCGATCGAGACACCAAAAAAGCCAATACTTATTCCGATAATACGGGATTTACTTAAACGCTCGTCAGAAAAGAACAAAGCAGCCAGCAACACGCCAAAGATCGCAGTGGCAGCGTTCAGGATCGAGGTCAAACCGGTTTCGACGTACAGCTGTCCCCACGACATAAGCGAAAATGGCAAGACATTGTTTAAAAGTCCCATGACGAAAAATGCCCCCCACAAGCGCGGGTCGCGAGGGACGGGCAGGCGCTTGAACACAATATACGCCCATAAAACCAAGGTTGCCCAAAATACCCGATGAAACACTGAAGTCATCACTGGGATCGTGTCCAACGCAATACGAATTGCTAGAAACGAAGCACCCCAAATCAAACCTAGGAGAGCTAGTTCTGACCACGCGCGTGGCGAAAGGGACATTTGATTGGTCATAACCTTGTTTGACACGCTAGAACCGATCAAGCGATCCGTTTCTTGCGGCAAAATTCAAGCCCCGCCGATCCGGCGAGGCTTACAAACTTTTCAGGGCTTCAGATTAATTCAAGGCATAGGTTACTTGCAGTCCGACACTCCACGCGCTGTTGCCTTCGAAAGTAGCCCGGTTGCCGGGGCCTGTGCCGTTTGCAGTTGCATCTCCAATATCTGTGTAGCGAACGCCACCCGAGATTTTTGCATTTTCGATGGAGTATGTGCCACCCAAACCGATGCTCCAGAACCCATCAGTCGGACCGAGGTTCGAAACCGAGTTCCCCTGAGACGACTCGTATCCAAGAGTTACCGCACCCGAGAATTCATTGGTAAACTGATAACCCAGTCCCAGAGAGTAGGTCCAAGTAGCATCTTCGTAATCTACCAAATTAATTCCGGTCAGACTTGTGTAAACTGGCGGCGCATAGACAGTCTGCGGCCAGTCAACCCACCGAATAGAGCCGAAAAGCAGAGTCTTTGGAGCAACGCCAGTCTGGAAGTCCAAATTTACCGACTGCGGTGTCACGACCTCTGAAGAAGTGTCCGCACTGATCCTGCTGGCTGCAGGACCAAGCGGAGTAAGGCCAATTACGTCTCGCGCTTCAGTTTGAGACAGATCATGGGTAATCTTCGAGTTATACGTCAAGGCGACCCGCGCCGCGATTTCAGGTTTCTCCCAAGCAACTCCAAGAACGTAGCCGAAATCAATTTCCGCGTCGGTTTCAGTTCGATATCCGCCTTGGGGGGGCGTAACACCTGCGCCGGCAATGGGTACAGAAACACTTGCCTTCAAGCGCTGTGCTCGGACACCACCGATAACGCTGAAGCCACCGTCAAATTTGTATCTTAACAAAGCTGTTATTGCGTCGGTATCAGCTTCTGCCCGTAGGACATCGGTTGTCGCTCCTGGAATTCCAACCAAACCCAAAACATTCTGAGATAAGGGGTAGTCTGACGAATAGTCGATATCCGCGCCAAATGGCTGGTCGTAGATCAGAGCAAAATCCAGTTCTTCGGTCAGGGCAGTTTTATACGCCAAATGCGGCGACCAAAAACTATTGGACACGTTGCCAGAGTCGATCGTTTGACCAAATGTTGGGCTGGCTGGGATCAGATCTTGCATCGATCCAGATACGTCTGGTTTGGTGTAGCCTAGACGAAGCTGCACAGCTGACCCTTCCTCAAAAAGGATGTTCACACCCTGACCGCTTCGATCAAGACCGCCGGCCTGTACAGTGGTCGCGCCAACACATACCGCGCACGCTTGAAACAGCGTCTTCTTCATTATTCTCTCCCTTGCACTGTCTGCTCGCCTACGATGTGCACCTTTTTGCGCACACCCGGCTTTGTTACCGGGATGTTACTTTCTTAAACCTTAATTAGTCGTCAACTGATGACCGAACGTTACTTTGTTGGAGTACCACTCCGAACTGTTGCCGTTTGGCTACGATTTTCGGAGTGAACATTCAAAAAGATGCCTGCGAATATGACCATGGCCCCTAAAAGCGTCCAATAGTCCAAAGGTTCCCTATACAGAATCATCCCTACGATCGCGATCGTAGGCAGGCGAGCAAAATCAAACGGCACAACGACCGTCGCAGGGGCAATCGCGAGAGCATTTGTGATACAATAATGTGCAAGCAAACCGGCCAGGCCAACTAAAAGCAAAAATGGCGCAGTACCAGCGTTGGGCATGGTGATCTGACCATCAATTCCAGCTGCCAATAACCCCAGTCCGGCTTGCATCACCGTCAGCCAGAACATGATGCACCCTATACTTGCGAAACGGGTTAAATACTTCGTGGAAATAGTTGTAAGAGCAAAGAAAATAGCAGACATCGCTGCAGCGATCATACCAACATTTATGGGTACAGCACCGGGGCGCGTAACAATCAGAATCCCGGTAAACCCGATGAGTGCGGAGATCACTCGCAATGTTGTCAGCCTCTCTTTCAACAGAAGCGGAGAAAGAAGAATGACCCAAATCGGTTGCGTGAACTCCAGCGCAAATACCTGCGCCAATGGGACTACGCTCACTGCGTAAAACCAAAGGTTCTGACCGGTGAAGTGCACTACGTTTCGAATGCCATGCAGCCCAATTCGATGGGTCGAAACCTGGTGCCATTTACGGGTCAATGTCAGGATTGCCGCCACCACGCAGATGCCAACAAGGCTGCGGTAGAACATTATTTCAAACGTATCATGCGTAGTGCTCAACTCGCGACCTGCAACGGCCATCGACGAGAAGGAAGCGATGGCGCCCGTCATCCATAGGGCAGCCTTACCGACCTGCACCTTTTCGTTCATAAAGCTTCTCGCGAACTTAGTTCTTTAACAATCGGAAACTATTAAGGTTTCTCCGGAGCGTCAAATAACAAGCGAAGGTAAATTTCCAAATACTTCACTCCCACTCAATTGTGCCGGGAGGTTTAGAAGTAATGTCATACGTGCAACGATTGATGCCCTTAACTTCATTGATGATGCGAGTTGCAGTCTCGCCAAGAAATTCATGGCTAAAAGGATAATAATCGGCGGTCATCCCATCAACTGACGTCACGGCACGAAGCGCGCACGCGTAATCGTATGTCCGTCCATCACCCATTACCCCAACGGTTCGCACAGGCAGAATCGCCACAAAAGCTTGCCAGATATCGTCATATAGCCCGTGTTTGCGAATCTGCTCGATAAAAACAGCGTCCGCTTCACGAAGGATATCCAATTTTTCGCGCGTAATCTCACCGGGGCAACGGATCGCAAGGCCCGGACCCGGAAAAGGGTGACGACCGATAAAGCTGGGCGGCAATCCCAACTCACGCCCCAAAGCCCTCACTTCGTCCTTGAATAGTTCGCGAAGAGGTTCGACCAACTTCAGACCCATTTTTTCTGGAAGGCCCCCGACATTGTGGTGCGACTTTATAGTAACCGAGGGCCCGCCAGAGAAGGATACAGATTCGATCACATCAGGATAAAGCGTGCCTTGGGCAAGGAACTCAGCACCTTCTATGGTATCTGCATGTTTCTGAAATACGTCGATAAATAGCTTGCCGATGATTTTACGTTTGGTTTCTGGGTCGCTTTGGCCGTCCAGCTCACCAAGGAAAAGCTCACTTTCATCGGCGTGGATCAGTTGAATGTTATAATTGTCCCGAAACATTCCGACGACCTCGGTAGCTTCGTTTTTCCGCAGCAAACCGTGATCAACGAAAACACAGGTCAACTGATCCCCGATAGCTTCGTGAATCAATATGGCTGCGACGGAACTGTCGACGCCGCCGGACAGGCCGCAAATGACCTTTTTATCTCCGACCTGCTGGCGGATCTTGTCGATCATCTGTTCACGATACGCGCCCATCGTCCAGTCGCCAGTAAACCCCGCCAGCTTTACAAAGTTCTCGTAAAGCTTTGCGCCTTTTGGTGTGTGGTGAACTTCGGGGTGGAACTGCACCGCGTAAAAATGCCTGTCGGTGTCGGCAGTTATCGCGAAGGGAGCATTCGGTGACGTGCCAAAAACTTGGAACCCCGGCGCGATTTCGCTGACATGATCGCCGTGACTCATCCAGACCTGTTCATCACCGCCCGCAAACCAGCCGGTTAGAATATCCAGCTTACCTTTTGGGGTGACAAAAGCCCGACCGAATTCGGCGGTTCCATGGCCACTTTCGACGCTGCCGCCCAATTGGTGCATCATCACTTGTTGGCCGTAGCAAATTCCCAAAATTGGAACGCCAAAGTCAAAAATTTCTTCTGGAACTCTTGGAGAACCCGCCCGGGTGACGCTGTCGGGCCCTCCCGAAAAGATAATCGCACGAGGCGCCATTTCACGTACGAATTCCATCGTGACGTTTTGGTAAGGGTGAATCTCGCAATAAACGTTCAGTTCGCGCAGACGACGAGCGATCAACTGCGTTACCTGGCTGCCGAAGTCGATGATCAGAAGGCGGTCATGAGTGTCTTGGGTCATGCTTGGCTATTAGGTCGCATACCTTGCTTGTGCAAGCGCAATGACGTCAAATGCCTTGCACCCTTGGTTTGGCAACGACAGGAGAACGAAAAAATGGCCGCTATCGAGTACCGGGCAGCTGTTCCTTCCGATTCTGGCGCTATACGTCTTTGCGTTGCCCGTGCCTACGCATCAGCGCTTGGCGCCATAGCCGATTTGCCGGACGTGACCAGCGGAATCGAGCAAGATATCAACAAGCACAACGTGACTGTCGCGGAAGTGGACGAACAAATCCTTGGGGTAATTATCTTCGATGAAGTTTCTGACGCCATAATGATATTCAACCTTGCCGTTGCTCCCGAGGGGCAGGGCCGTGGTATAGCGCGTCGCCTATTGGAAGTTGCTGAAACTACAGCACGCGATTGTAGTTTTTCATTGCTGAGACTTCGTACGCACAAGCTTATGCGAGACACGAGATCGATATACCGTCACCTTGGCTGGTTCGAAGTCGCCCAAACAGAGAATTCGGTACTACTGGAAAAACCAGTTGCAACGTTAGTTGCTGAGCAGTGATTTGCTGGGTCCTTACATGTCGCTTTTTCCCCGATTACGCCGTTATGAACCTTCGGCGTCGTGCAGTGATCTTGTAACAAACCAGGCAACAGTTACCAAATAGACGGGATAATCTCATGGCAGAGGCAAACACCCGCCGCAGGGCGAGAGGGGGCGGAGGCGCGGCCCGTCGAGCTGAACGGACCGCGGTTGTCATCGAAACCGCTAAGTACATTGAGCGCAACATACCCAATTTTGAAGTCCTAAACGATGAAGCGCTGGAAATAATCGAAAACAACGCGGAAACCGTACTAGAGGAAATCGGGGTAAATTTCGTTGACAACCCCGCTGCGTTGGATCGTTGGAGCGAGGCGGGTGCGGACATTGACGGCGAACGTGTCCGTATTCCGCGCGGGTTGGCGCGTCAGTTGATAAAGACAGCGCCCTCGCAATTCACTCAGCATGCCCGAAATCCAGAAAAATCTGTGGTGATCGGTGGGCGAAATTTGGTTCTTGCCCCGGTTTATGGGCCTCCGTTTGTGCGGGATGCGCAAGGTGGGCGGCGTTACGCGACCATGGACGATTTCAACAAGTTCGTGAAACTGGCCTACATGTCGAAATGGCTGCACCACTCCGGGGGGACAGTATGTGAGCCGACGGATGTGCCCGTGAACAAGCGCCATTTGGATATGCTGATGGCTCATATGACTTTGTCAGACAAACCCTTCATGGGATCAGTTACAGAGCCGAGCCGCGCGCAAGATTCGGTGGACATGTGCGAAATTCTGTTTGGAAAGGATTTTGTGCAGGAAAACACCGTGATGACGTCTCTTATTAACATCAATTCGCCAATGACTTTTGACGATGTGATGATGGGCGCGCTGGAGGTTTATGCCAAAAACAATCAGGCGTGCATCGTCTCTCCGTTTATTGTCGGAGGTGCAATGGCACCGGTTTCTGTGGCGGGAACCCTGACACAAGTTCTGGCCGAAGTTTTGGCAGGCGTTGCGTATAGTCAGCTTATCCGACCCGGAGCCCCGGTAATTTTTGGCGCTTTCGTTTCTTCAATCGACATGAACTCCGGTGCTCCGACATTCGGCACTCCGGAAGCGTCACTTGTGACATATGGGGCCGGCCAATTGGCAAGGCGGTTGGGCTTGCCGTATCGCTCTGCGGGTTCGTTCTGTGGGTCGAAATTGCCTGACGCGCAGGCTGCATATGAGACAGCTAACTCGTTGAACATGGGGCTGATGGCGGGCGTGAATTTTATGTTGCATTCCTGCGGTTGGCTGGAAGGCGGTTTGGTAGCTGACTTTGAAAAATTCGTGATGGACGCGGATCAACTGGGTGTGTTGCACGGTTTGGCTAAAGGCGTTGCCTATGACGATAACGCACTGGGTCTGGATGCCATACGCGAGGTAGGCCCGGGTGGTCACTATCTCGGCTGCGCCCACACGCAAGCCAACTTCCGCGATGCTTTCTGGAAATCCGAACTGCTGGACTACAAGCCGTTTGAAACCTGGGAAGAAGAAGGCAGCCGCGACACCCGCGTTTTGGCCTCGGCGCGTGTCGAGCATTTGTTAGCGAACTACAAACAACCGCAGCTTGATCCGGACATCAATTCCGCTTTGCAAGACTATGTGGGCGAAAAAAAGGCATCAATGCCGGATGCCTTTACCTAACTACTGAAGGCGATAGGCGCGGCTTGCTTGAAATAGTCGCGCCTCTCCAACTATTGCGATCATCAGATCTAAATGACGAACCAGTGAATAAGCTGAGTCATCCTTAAGGCGTTGTGCATTAACGTCACGCTCCAATTCCATAAGACGCATCAAAGCTGCCCCTGATCCAGGTAAGCTGCCGTAACCAAGAATGCGCTGCAGGTGCCGCTCACGCACGTATTCCTGAGCGCCCTCTTTTGCCGCTCGGGCCAGCAGGCGAGGGCGGTGGAGTGTCGAGATCGTTGTCATCAAGTCCTGCACTGTGTGTTCCTTTGCATTTGAGGTTGCACGGTGTTTGTACACAACCTGAGCAAGTGTTGCCTTGGACCCCGTCACGCCGGACGATGGTTTCACGAGTGTTTATCTTTTTAATTGAATTCTATCGTTCCCCGTCTGCGGTTAACGAACAAGTAACAAAAACGTACATATTTATAATTGGTTAACCATGAATCCAGCGGCGAGCAGTGGCAGTTTGTTAAATCGACAAAGGCTTAAATCTATGGAAAACACTCTGGCTTTCACCGTTCCAGCGTGGGTCCCTGAAGGGGCTCAACGTTATCTCGATCACACTGAGTCCGGCCGATCCATTCGTGATATTGCGCGGTCGGCAGGGTGCCATGCCTCGACCATTCTCAGGCAAATTCGTCGTATAGAAATGCGCCGGGATGATCCGTTGGTTGATGCGGCATTGCAATCGTTGGCTCGGACGCACTTTCCGCACGTTGATGGGGGTGACCAAATGGCCGGAAACGCTACGCGTCAAGCGGACTTTGAAGCTCCAGGAGATGATGAGTTTGAGCGAGAAGTGCTGCGAGTGCTGCGCAGGTTATGCGAGACAGGAGCGGTGCTTGCCGTGGCAGAGGACATGGAAAAGGCGGTCGTCGTGCGCGATGGAGGCTTCAGAAGTGCGACTAAAACCACGGTTGTCGACTGCAAAATCGCCCAAGCAATGGCCCTTAAAGATTGGATTTCATGCGATAAACCGGGGCGAATTTCGCGCTACAGAATCTCCACGTCAGGCCGTGCGGCGCTTAGCCACCTTATTGCCAAAACTGAAAACACAGCCCGAACCCGAAATGAATACGGAATGGGCGAGGCTCAATCTGCTTTCCAGCCATGTGCAGTGGATGAAAAAGATCGGATTAGTGAACGGACGCGACGAATACGCTACAACGCCGCCGAAAGTCCGTTGGTGGCATTGTCACGCAGACGCGATCGGAATGGCAAACCATTTCTTGATGAAACGTTAGTTGCTGCCGGAGAACGTCTGCGCGAGGATTTCGAGCTTTCGCAGATCGGTCCGCAGGTGGCCCAAAATTGGGACCGATATTTAACTGGAGGCGGGCGAGGCGGCTTCCAGCCTGACACTTTTTCCGGGCAAGGCGCATCTGCCGCGCGAGACCGGGTGGGTCGGGCCCTGTCGGATCTTGGGCCTGGCCTAAGTGACGTGGCTTTGCGCTGTTGCTGCTATTTGGAAGGGTTGGAACTTGCCGAAAAGCGAATGGGTTGGTCAGCACGGTCTGGCAAAATTGTCCTACGTATCGCACTGCAGCGACTTAAGCGACACTACGATGATCAAGCCGAACGGGACCGTCTAATCGGATAAAATCCCGCCATAAAAATAAGGCCTTCTTGCGAAAATGCCGAAAATTGATAGTCAGAGGTTATGAATTTTACTCTTAGGCAGTTGCTATATTTCCAAGCCGTCGCTGAACAGCGAAACTTTGGCAGAGCGGCGCAAGTCTGTAATGTTTCGCAACCGGCTTTATCCGTTCAGATCAAAGCACTGGAGGAGGCAATGGGCGGATCTCTGTTGGAGCGGCAGGCCCGCGACATCCTGCTTACCCCTCTAGGCCGAGATGTCCTTGAACGGGTACGTTCAATTCTTGAGGCGGCGGACCATTTGGAAAAGTTTGCTCATGATCACTCGGGCGGACACCGTTCTTTGTCGCTGGGTATAATACCGACGGTAGCCCCCTATTTGCTTCCGGGTGTACTGGCGGGGCTACGCGCGGGTGATGTCTCGTTGCGGGTGCAAATTCGAGAGGCCAGAACCGATGGATTAATATCAATGTTGCGTAACGGCGAGATTGACGCGGCTGTTCTGGCTCTGCCGTCAGGCGGCGTTGATTTGTACGAACAACCACTGTTCGAGGATCGGTTCCTATTGGCAGGCAGCGGCGAACGCGTACGCCGACTTGGCGTCAACCCAGATGCTGTACGACCGGTCGATCTCAAAGCTGCGCAGTTGATGTTACTTGAAGACGGTCATTGTTTAACCGATCAGGCGTTAGAGGTTTGCGGGCAGGATCGATCCAGCGGTCAAATCAATATGGGCGCGTCTTCACTGGCGACTTTATCACGGTTGGTAGCAGAGGGATTCGGGCTTACGCTGATGCCCGAGCTGGCGGCGCGATCTGAGACGGAAGCGGTTCCGGGCCTGCAACTACTCAGATTTGGATCTCCACAACCATCCAGAACAATTGGATTGGTCCGGCGCAACTCGACCGCCTCGGAAGAATGGTTTGATGGGCTGTCACACGTGGTGCAGCAGGTCTGTGAGAGGATTGTGAAGAACACACGTATATAGTTTCACGCCACACCCTCAATTATCACGCTGGAAATCCTTTGCATTGATCGCGTTCAACGCTTGATCTGTTCAGTTCTTCTCCGGAATACGTCTATACGCTGAAACCATGATTGCGTAATTGGAAATTCACAGAAACTATTGACGCCAAAAATCTGATTTTATTGGTTAACCTAATTTTGAGTGTGCTTCATTGTGATGCTTTATTTTCCGTTAGAGATAAAAGGTATTTCCGACTGATACAGTCAGGTGTGCGTGTCGAAAACAAATTCCTGGTGAATGCGCCGCGGCAGTGCGATGATAGTCGTGACTGTATAAAAGATTTCGAATGTGCATTCAGCGACTTAAGTTCCGAATCCACGCCCAAATTCGCATAGCGGATATGCTCTGATGGTCTAGAGGCCGTTCGCAAACTATGTTAGGCAATGGAAAATTCACAAATAGCCAGGAATTACGTCAGTGCGTGATCTGAAAATACCCGAGCAAAGACATCCTGAAAAAGCCCATCGGCCTGACAACGCGCAGCCGAAAAAGCCAAAGTGGATTCGCGTGAAGGCCCCGGGTGGCAAGGGATACGCGGACACTCACAAGATCATGCGTGAAAATAATCTGGTAACTGTTTGTGAGGAGGCCGGATGCCCGAATGTTGGTGAGTGTTGGAGCCAAGGGCACGCAACCATGATGATCATGGGTGAGATTTGCACCCGAGGATGCACGTTTTGCAACATCGCTACCGGGCGCCCCGATGAACTTGACGTTTTCGAGCCCGGTCGCGTAGCTCACGCCGTTGAAAAGTTGGGCCTAAACCACGTTGTGATTACGTCTGTCGATCGGGATGATCTCGAAGACGGAGGGGCAGACCATTTCGCACAAACTATCCGAGCTGTTCGACACCGTTCGCCAAAAACAACGATCGAGATTTTGACGCCCGATTTCCTCAAATGTGATCCGTCAGTTCTGGAAACTGTGGTTGAGGCGCGACCTGACGTTTTTAATCACAATCTTGAAACTGTTCCCGGCCTTTATCCGCAAGTGCGTCCGGGCGCCCGGTATTTTCATTCGCTACGCCTTTTGCAACGTGTGAAAGAGATGGACCAATCGATTTTCACTAAATCGGGCATTATGGTCGGATTGGGCGAAGATGAACAACAGGTCCGTCAGGTTATGGATGACATGCGTGCAGCCAACATCGATTTTCTTACCATCGGTCAGTATCTGCAGCCGACCCCAAAACACCACCGTGTCGATCGCTTTGTCACACCCGAAGAATTCGCCGCATACGAAAAATCGGCCTTTGGTAAAGGTTTTCTGATGGTTTCTGCGACGCCTTTGACCCGCTCCTCATATCATGCAGGAGATGATTTTGTCCGGCTACGAAAAGCACGTGAGCAAAAGTTGACAAAAGGGTGACTCCTGAGGATCAGGCGTGGTTGACGCAAATTCGCCACGAGCTTCACAAGCGCCCGGAAATATCTGGGGAAGAACAAGAAACTGCGGCAGCAATCGTGGAAGTTTTAGCAGCCTGTTCCCCGGATAGAGTATTGACTGACTTAGGTGGCCACGGTGTCGCCGCCGTATATGAAAGCGGAAAAAAGGGCCCGATTGTAGCAATCCGGTGCGAGCTTGACGGGCTGCCGATTCAAGAGACCGCAGACTTAACCTATGTGTCCGAATATACCGGCAGAGGGCATCTGTGCGGTCACGATGGTCACATGGCCATGGTTTTGGGTGCGGCCAAGGCGCTGTCTAACTCTCGACTGGAAACCGGATCGGTCGTTTTAATCTTTCAGCCCGCAGAGGAAACAGGAAAAGGCGCAGTTGCTTTTCGTCATGATCCGAAATTTGCAGAAATCACTCCGGACTATGTACTCTCGCTCCACAATTTGCCGGGGCTTGACCTAGGGCAAGTTGAGTTATGTCCGGGTCCAGCAAATTGCGCGTCGCGCGGAATGCGAATAGTTTTGGTCGGCAAAACCTCTCACGCGGCTGCGCCACATGACGGCAAATCTCCCGCGCAGGCATTATCTCGGTTAATGTTTGAACTTGAAAAAATGGGGCCGGACGGCCCTATGGATGAAGCCTTTGCTTTAACCACTGTAACGCACGCCAATCTGGGCGCAGCCACATTTGGTGTGTCCCCGGGTCATGCTGAGCTGTGGGTGACATTACGTACAGTGACGGATGTCAGAATGGCGGAATTGATTGGGGCAGCCGAAAGCATGGTTCGTTCTTTGGCGGAAGCTGAAGGTCTGTCTGTAACCATTGAATACGATGATATTTTCGAAGCTTGCAGCAATGATTCCGAAGCTGTTCGAGTTGTTTCGGACGCATGTGCAGCGATGGGTCTATCTGTTCTAACATCGTCAAATCCACAGCGATTTTCCGAAGATTTCGGACAATTTGCCAAAGGTGCGAAAACGGCGATGTTTTGGCTCGGAGCAGGCAAGCACCATCCGCAATTACACAACCCTGACTATGATTTTCCAGATGCCTTGATTCCGGTCGGAACCGGCGTTTTTCTGGCCGCTATAAACCGTCTTTTGGGTTTTGAATCCTGATGTCGACTGGTTAGCTTCGGGCACAAATACACGTTCGTTTCATGTGGTGCATGACAGTGTGTGAGATCCCCTTTAGTCGCCAATAAAGCGTACTTTACCGATAAAAGGCAAATTCCTGTTTCTTTGTGCGTAGTCGATTCCGTAACCCACCACAAATTCATCCGGAATCTCAAATCCGATCCAATCGGATCGGAAATCCACTTCTCGGCGGCTTGGTTTGTCCAGCAAGGCAATGGATTTTAACCGCTTGGGTGATCGGCTATTCAACAGTTGCGTGACATGGTTTAGCGTGTGCCCAGTGTCGACGATATCCTCGACAACCAGAACGTCACGACCTTCAATAGCACCCCGCAAGTCTTTGAGAATACGAACTTCTCTACTACTTTCCATCGCGTCTCCGTATGAGGACGCTTCGAGAAAATCCACCTCGATTGGTAAATCGAGTTCCCGCACCAAGTCTGCGATGAATACAAAACTGCCACGCAGCAGGCCGACAACAATCAGCTTGTCGGTATCACCGAACTCTGCCGTGATTTCCCTACAAAGCTCTTCAATCCTGGCGGCGATCGCTTTGGCCGAGATCATCTCATCTATCGCATATGCGCGGTCGCTCATCAGTGCCCCCTTGATCTTTGGCGCGCAACATACGACATGACGCGCCATTGTCACCTGCTAATACCGAAAGCCATGCCGACCCATTCCGAAACGCGAACTCTGCCATACACTGCCCAGCAAATGTACGAATTGGTGGGTGATGTGTCGCGATACCCAGAGTTTTTACCATGGTGCGCTGCTGCGCGTATCAGGCGAACTTATTCCAAAGACGAGGGAAAAGTGATGGACGCGGATCTGGTGATTTCGTTTAAGGTGTTCCGAGAGCGGTTTGGCAGTCGCGTAACGCTCTTTGATGCGCGAAAAAAAATCGACACCGAATACCTGGACGGCCCATTTAAATACATGAGGTCCGACTGGCAGTTCGAGGATGCACCAGATGGTGGATGCAACGTTTCATTTCATGTGGATTTTGAGTTTAAGAACGCGGTGTTGCAGGGCATTATTGGTGTCGTATTCAACGAAGCGATGCACCGTATTGTCCGCGCCTTTGAACAACGTGCGGCAGATCTTTACGGCTGAGGCTTTACCCGCCCAATACGGACGCTAGACTGTTTTTCATGACGGTTTTGACCAACGCTCTTGCTAATTTTGCGGCCCGACCTGTATCGACTACGGCTCAGGCGCGCATTGTGACTTCTCTTTCAGCATTGGATTGGCTGGCCGTGGGTCGTGCGGGTGCAGATGAGCCCGTCTCGCAAATCGTTCGCAATATGGTACTGGCCGAAGGCGGGGCAGAGCAGGCCAAGCTATTCGGAGGCGGCGCGGCTCCTTTGCGTGCGGCCTCTTTAGTCAACGGAACAGTTTCGCATGCGTTGGACTATGACGATACCCATTTTGCCCATATCGGCCACCCATCCGTGGCTGTTTTTCCGGCAGCACTCGCAGTCGCCCAGGCCTTAGACAAGCCGATAGTCGATCTGCTTGAAGCGGCTTTGGTTGGGATGGAAACATCGATACGCATTGGCCTTTGGCTTGGACGAGGGCACTATCAGGCTGGCTTTCATCAGACCGCGACATCGGGGGCATTCGGGGCAGCGGTGGCCTCAGGTCGTTTGATGGCTTTCGATATGGAGCAGATGAAAAAGGTTTTGGGCCTGACGGCAACTCGTGCCGCTGGACAGAAAACGCAATTTGGAACGATGGGAAAACCTTATAACGCAGGTCTTGCATCGTCCAACGGGGTTGAGGCGGCTTTGCTTATCCAAAGCGGCTTCGAAACCAATCCTGATGCGGTCGAAGCAACCAATGGGTTTGGAGCGACTCACCTTGGGGCGGATGATACAGCAAGCGCTCTGGAGGGTCTTGGTGAGGAATGGCTGTTCAAAAATGTCAGCCACAAATTTCACGCCTGCTGCCACGGCTTACACGCGGCCCTTGAAGCAGCGCGAGAGTTGGACATTGCTGAACCCGAGGTCGCCGAACTTAAGGTCAAAACTCAACCCAGATGGATGAGTGTGTGCAATCAATTGGCGCCGACAACGGGGCTTGGTGCAAAGTTTTCTTACCGGACGGTTATTGCAATGCAGGCTCTTGGCCATGATACGGCCTTGCCCGAGAGTTTTTCGGATGAAGTTTGCACTGATCCGCGTCTGATATCCCTACGAGACCGAATTTCGGTCGAAGCCGATGAAAATTTGTCTGAAACACAGGCGTTTCTGTCTTTGTTGAGAAGGGACGGAGCGCGGCGCGAGGCAGTTCACGATCTGTTGACTCCTCTTTCATTGTCCGATCGTGAGGACCGAGTGAGGGAAAAAGCGTCAAAGCTAATTGGCGGTGAAACGGTCGACGAAATTTGGTCCATGTTGCGTACGGGTGGGCGCGCGGCAGAGTTGGCCGCGCGATTGGGCGGCTAGGAAACGCGCCAATGCAATGGAAACCCTGGCTCGAATACGGTCACTGGGCCGTCGTCAGTTTCTATCTTCGCCGGATACTCAACTGGGCTGCCTTTGGTAAGGGTGATCGTTTCCTCATTGACAGGTAGACCATAAAAACTGGGCCCGTGGATCGAGGTAAACCCTTCCAGCTTGTCGAGCGCTCGTTTGCTTTCGAACATTTCAGCCAGCAATGACATGGTATTGCTGGCGGTGAAACATCCGGCACATCCGCAAGCCATCTCTTTATTGGCATCAGTATGTGGCGCACTGTCAGTGCCCAGAAAAAACCGTTCGTCGCCTGAAGTGGCGGCGACCAAAAGTGCTTGACGGTGCTCTTCTCGTTTGGCGACCGGCAAACAGTAGTAGTGCGGCTTTATCCCACCCGCCAGTATATGGTTTCGATTGATAATCAGATGATGCGTGGTGATTGTGGCTCCCAGACCGACTTCACTCGAAACGACATACTCGACGGCGTGCGAGGTAGTAACATGCTCCATCACAACGCGTAATTCCGGCGTGGACATGCGGACAGGGTCCAGTACTCGATCAATGAAAACCGCCTCACGGTCAAAAATGTCGATCTCGGCATCCGTGACTTCGCCATGCACGCACAACGGCAGGCCAATTTCCGCCATCCTTTCCAGCACCGGACGCACCTTGTCAAAATCACGCACACCCGAGGCTGAATTGGTTGTAGCGCCTGCGGGGTACAGTTTGACTGCTTTGATCAGTCCGCTTTGATGGGCGGCGGCCACATCATCAGGGTCGGTATCCTCCGTCAGATATAATGTCATCAAAGGCTCGAAGCTCATACCGTCGGGCAATGCAGCCAAGATTCGGTCACGGTAAGCGGCTGCCTGTTCGCCTCGTACAACCGGTGGTACCAAGTTGGGCATGATTATTGCGCGCGCAAAATGACGGGCAGATTCGGGTAATACGGCGTGAAGCATTGCGCCATCGCGCAGATGCAGATGCCAGTCGTCGGGGCGGCGGATCGTCAGCGTGTCTGTCATTATATCCCGCTACCACAGCCTTAATCGCTGTAAAAGGCCATAGGGTCGAAGTCTTAATCTATAAAAAGTTTGCCATTGGATCGCAGCGTTGTAACTCCTCCGATGAAGACAGCCTTGACGAGCGGTTTTGGTCGTGACCTGTTGGGCGGAACACAAGTGAGGGCAACATGAAGCATCCAAATTCCATAGATGCCGTGCAGCAAGTTTTAAAAGAACAGGGTTACGTTTGCGGCAGGGCGCTGGCGACGGTCGTTTTCCTTTCGCTGAAATTGGGAAGACCATTGTTTCTGGAAGGTGAAGCCGGTGTCGGCAAAACAGAGATTGCCAAAGCGATTGCCGCGGGGTTGGGACGTCGACTAATTCGACTGCAATGTTACGAAGGGTTGGACGCGTCTTCGGCTGTCTATGAATGGAACTTTCCGGCTCAGATGGTTGCGATTAGGACGGCTGAGGCCGCGGGCGGTGCTGATCGGGGTGCGCTGCAAACCGAGCTTTTTTCGGATGAATACTTGGTAGAACGTCCTTTGCTGCAAGCGATGCGGCCCGACGAACAGGGCGCTCCTGTCTTGCTGATCGACGAACTCGACCGAACAGACGAACCTTTCGAAGCTTTTCTTCTAGAGGCGCTCAGCGATTTTCAGGTTACAATTCCTGAACTGGGAACAGTCAAAGCCCCAGAACCACCGATCGTGATCGTAACGTCGAACCGAACGCGCGAAGTGCATGATGCGTTGAAGCGTCGCTGTCTTTATCACTGGGTCGATTACCCCGACTTTGAACGTGAGATTGAAATCCTTCACGCCCGTGCACCAGAGGTTGCGGATGCACTTAGCCGTGAGGTCGTGGCGTTTGTTCAGCGTCTGCGCACCGAGGATTTGTTCAAGAAGCCGGGCGTGGCCGAAACCATCGACTGGGCAAAATGCCTGCTGGCCCTGGACGTGATGAACCTAAGCCCTGAAGTGATTGGTGATACGCTGGGGGCCATACTCAAGTATCAGGACGATATCCAAAAACTACAGGGGTCCGAAGCCAAACGGATTTTGGATGAAGCCAAAGCGACGCTTGAACCTGCCTGATTGTTATGGCTGAACAACTCCCGCTGGACATACCGGACAATCCAAAGCTGGCGCATAATATCACTCATTTTGCGCGGGCGCTGCGCAAGGCTGGGTTGCCGATTGGACCCGGTCGTGTGATCGATGCTATCCGCGCCGTACAGGCAGCGGGTTTTACCAAAAAACAGGATTTTTACTGGACGCTTCATGCCTGCTTCGTCAACCGACCAGAACACCGTACAGTTTTTGCGCAGGTTTTCCGAATGTATTGGCGCGATCCGCGATACATGGAACACATGATGGCGATGATGCTGCCTGCTATTCGCGGTGTGCAGGAGGAACGTAAGGCCGACGCTGGTGAAAAACGCGCGGCCGAGGCGCTGCTGGATGGAGTGGAACGCGACGCACCCGAATCGGTTGATCAACAGGAAGAAGAAACCGAGATCGAGATTGATGCGACACAGACCGCGTCATCTGAGGAACGGCTACGTAATCTTGATTTTGAGCAAATGAGTACGGCCGAAATTGCCCAGACAAAACGGATTTTGGCGCGTATGACATTGCCGGTTAAGCCCATCCAGTCGCGTAGGGGTAAAGCCAGCCATCTTGGACACCGCATTGACCGGGCACGAACGTTACGTGCAGCTATGAGGCAAGGGGGCGAGATGCGAGACATCGCACTGTTACAGCGCAAACCGCGTTGGCCCAACCTTGTGGCGCTTTGCGATATCTCTGGTTCGATGAGTCAATACAGCCGTATTATTCTACACTTCCTGCACACAGTATCGAATGCTAAAGGCGCGGGTTGGGCCAAGGTCTACGCTTTTACGTTTGGCACTCGGCTTACCAACATAACTCGCCATCTTCATCAACGTGACGTCGATGCAGCGCTGGCCGCGGCTGGTGCCGAAGCACAGGATTGGGAAGGAGGAACCCGCATCGGCGATTGCCTTCATCAGTTCAATCGCGACTGGTCAAGACGTGTCATGGGGCAGGGGGCGGTGGTTTTACTGATAACCGATGGTTTGGAGCGTGGCGATCCGGACCGCCTTGAAGCAGAGATGGAACGCCTCCATCTGTCATCCCGCCACCTGATATGGCTAAATCCATTATTGCGATGGGACGGGTTCACTCCTAAGGCGCAGGGTATTCTTGCAATGCTGCCGCATGTCGACAGTTTCAGAGCAGGCCATTCAATTGCTTCTCTGGAAGAATTGGCCGCCGTGATCTCGCAACCCGACGACCAGGGACAGAAAGCTCGGCTAATGGCCTCGCTCACCTCATAGTGTTTACGACAGTTGTTCTTCGTTACATTTTCGCGCCATTTCCATGGCTTTGTATGTGCCTGTAAGATCGACTGAAAAGGCAAACTCCTTTTCAGGGAAAACGATCATGACCTTTTGTCTGGCAATATCATCGGCGAACTGCGGATCATCGGATAAAACATAGCCGCCAGAGTACCCTTTGGTTATGTTGCCCTTCATTCCGGTGGCTTCGCCGACGTAGATATTTTCACCCAAAAGAATGGCAACGGCTTCTGTCTCACCTCGTTTTATATCAGTCTCTGCCTTGGTGAAAACGCCGACGTAACCTACGCCTCTATCTTCGGTAAGACCCATTTGCACGACGTTTTCAGAATCGTCGACTGCTTCGATCAGGCAGGACTTTTTATCTTGGTCAATAAAGACCTTCCAACCTTCAACCTCGCCATATTTCAGAAATGTGTCTGCTGACACAGCTGAGGCAGCGGTTAGCCCGATTATTGTGGCCATTGAGGTAATGATTTTCAATTTTCTGTCTCCTTTTTTAGAAATTTGGCGGGGACTGCGCTGAAACAAAGATGCTGCGCTTAGTTCAAGCTAAATCTCGTACCTTACATAATCAACGCTTTGTGTATTCGTATACTTGTGGCACGAGGATATCCACTCATCCAAAGAATAAAGAATTCTGGCTGTGCAGTCCTAGTAAGGGTAGTTATGCCCGCCATTACCTTGGAAGGTTTGAACAATCCGCGAAGCGATTGTCGACAGAGGGGAAGTGGCGTGCAGTATGCACAGACAGCTTTTCATTGCGCTAAACCTCCCTATGTTGGATCGCAATACCGTCGGAGGTTAGGATGGACAGATTCGACAACAGTCCTGAAACAGCACTGAACTGGTACCGTAGTGGCAAGGGTGCTGCGCTAGCGACAGTCGTGCAAACATGGGGTAGCGCGCCAAGGCGTGTTGGATCACAATTGGTAATAGGAGGCGATGGTCAAATTGAAGGATCGGTGTCGGGTGGTTGTGTCGAAGGGGCGGTAATTGTCGAAGCCCTTGACGCTATCGAAGAAGGCGAAGCCCGCCTTTTGGAGTTCGGCGTCAGCAACGAGGACGCCTTTGCCGTCGGTCTTGCCTGTGGTGGAACGATCAGAGTGTTGGTCGAGCCGATCGGCAGGGTTTTCCCCGAATCAATGCTTGAGGAATTGGTGGCAGCCCGCGCTAATCGGGAAGCGATTGCTTACGAGGTAAATGTCGAAACCGGGCAACGTGCCTTACGTCACAACGCCTACCCGGATCGATTGCGAATGGACCGTTCGGGTTTCGAAGAGGACGGTCAGACGTTTGTCGCAGTCCACAACCCTCCGTTGCGCCTAATCGTTGTCGGGGCGGTTCACATCGCGCAAGCACTTGTTCCCATGGCAAGAATTGCAGGCTATGATCCGGCCATTGTCGATCCAAGGGAAGCTTTCGCCTCTAACGCCCGGTTTCCCAGAGAGAAAATCCTAACGGATTGGCCGGACGAGGCGGTAAAACAGCTTGGGCTAGACTCGCGAACTGCAATTGTTTTGCTTTCACATGATCCGAAACTGGATGACCCCGCGCTGCAAGCCGCTTTACAAGCGAACGTTTTTTATATCGGAGCCTTGGGATCCACCCGTACACACGCCAAGCGCATTGATCGGATGAAACAGGCCGGTTTCACGGATGATCAGATTGCGCAAATTCATGGTCCAATTGGGCTTGATATCGGTGCCGCGGACCCATCTGAAATCGCCGTTGCAATTCTTGCGCAAATGACTGCGGTTCTACGAGGTAAGGCGTGAAGTTCGGACCGATCCCGGTTTCGCGAGCTAGCGGAACGATTCTCGCGCATTCTGTTAAGGTCGGGGATCGAAAGCTCCGCAAAGGTGTTCGGCTGACACCCGAACATATCGCTCAGATGGATCGGGCGGGTTTAACAAATGTCACAGTTGCACGGATGGAACCAGGCGATTGTCACGAGGACGAAGCCGCGCGAACTCTGGCAACTGCGCTTGCTCCTGATCCATCTTTGGCCAATCTAAGATTGACCGAAGCATTCACCGGGCGTGTCAATTTGGTTGCTGAAAGCCCCGGGGTCGCTGTATTGAGTACAGACGCGCTGCATCGGTTCAATCAAGTTAACGCGATGATTACCGTTGCAACGGTACCCCAATATCAGCAGATGAATGCTGGCGGCATGGTGGCAACCATCAAAATCATCTCTTATGCCGTCCCTAAGGCCGATGTTATTTACGCTGCAAACCTTGCTCATGGCGCGATACGGGTTGCGAAACCAGTTTTGCATACTGCAGGTCTTGTCGTAACGGATATTCCAGGCGGCCCGCCCAATGAAAAAGGCATCGCCGCTATCCGAGGCCGGGTGGAAGAGCTAGGGATGGAGTTGTCGGACGTTCGAATCGTTCCCCACCAAACACAGGCGATCTCAAACGCGATTCTGGATACTCACGGCGACGTAGTGATGATTCTGACGGCTTCGGCGACCTCGGACGAAAATGATGTTGCACCCGAGGCGGTTCGCGCTGCGGGTGGAACCGTGGATCGGTTTGGTATGCCAGTAGATCCTGGCAATTTGCTATTTCTTGGGTCCTTGCATGGCCGTGCCGTAATCGGTCTGCCGGGTTGCGCACGCTCGCCTGCATTGAATGGGGCAGATTGGGTTCTGTCCCGAGTAGCTTGCGGGATCGAAACGACAGGCAACGACATTGCCGCCATGGGTGTCGGCGGCCTTCTCAAAGAGATACCAACAAGACCGCAACCCCGCGCCGCAAAAAGCAAGTGACGCAACGGCACTTTTGCCGAATTGCTGTGTTGATCCACTATCACAGACTCGAGAAAGTTCATCTTGGGAAAACACGCAAATATTTTTGTTCTCAAACAAAAATTCCCGTGTTTAACTCGGGCCAAGGAAAAACACTAAATAGGGAGGATCTCATGACACAGGTCTCAATGACCGTGAACGGTAAGGCCGTTAGCGGTGACGTCGAAGGCCGGACCCTGTTGTCCAGCTTTTTGCGGGAACACCTGTCACTGACCGGTACCCATGTTGGTTGCGACACCGCACAATGCGGGGCTTGCGTCGTACACGTGAACGGAGAAGCCGTTAAGTCGTGCAACATGCTTGCGCTGGAAGCAGACGGATCGGAAGTTGGCACGATCGAAGGTCAGGCAAACCCGGACGGGTCGTTGAACGTGATTCAACAGGCTTTCCAAGATCATCACGGTCTACAATGCGGTTTCTGCACGCCGGGAATGGTAATGAGCGCGGCAGCACTACTGAAGGAAAACCCGCGCCCAACTGAGGCCGAGGTGCGTAAGTACCTTGAAGGAAACCTGTGCCGTTGCACAGGCTATCACAATATCGTCAAAGCGATCATGGCCGCGTCCGGCCAAGACGTCAGCAGCATAGCCGCCGAGTAACGCGGCCAAAAAAGAATTTTCCAGGGAAGTTCTTTTTCAGGGAGGAGAACAAGCAATGCCCAAAGACAGTGGCATCGGAGCCAGTTCCAAGCGGCGCGAAGACGTGCGCTTTCTGACCGGAGCAGGCAATTACACCGACGACATCAACGTGCATGGCCAAGCTTATGTGCATTTTCTAAGATCCGACATCGCGCACGGCAGAATTAAGTCCGTGGACACCTCTGCGGCAGAAAACATGCCCGGAGTTGTGAAAGTTTTTACCGGTAAAGATTTCGAGGGCGTAGGCGGGATGCCCTGCGGGTGGGAAGTGACCGATCGTCATGGCGCTCCTATGCAGGAGCCACCGCATCCAATTCTGGCGCAGGGAAAGGTTCGCCATGTAGGGGATCCGATAGCAGCGGTAGTCGCGGATTCGCTGGAACAGGCGCGTGATGCGGCCGAAGCAATTGCTTTGGATATCGAAGAGTTACCCGCGGTTCTTGACATGAAAGCTGCTGCGCAGGACGGCGCCACTCTGGTTCACGATGATCTGAAAAATAATATCTGTTATGACTGGCATCTTGGTGAAGCTGATAATGCAAAGGTAGATGAGGTCTTTGCCAATGCGGCGCATGTGACCACGCTGGATTTGGTCAACAACCGTTTGGTTGCAAACCCGATGGAGCCTCGCGTTGCCGTTGCTGAATACAAGCGCGGTACTGACGAGTACACGTTGTACACCACGTCGCAGAACCCGCACGTTATCCGTTTGCTGATGTGCGCTTTTGTTCTGGGCCTTCCGGAGCACAAGGTTCGCGTCGTCGCACCCGACGTCGGCGGTGGATTTGGCACCAAAATCTTCCACTATGCGGAAGAGGCTTTTTGTACCTTTGCGGCGAAAGCTTGTGGGCGACCCGTCAAGTGGACCGCAAGCCGATCCGAGGCGTTTATGTCTGACGCACAGGGCCGTGATCACGTCAGCAGAATCGAATTGGCGCTTGACGCGGACAACAATTTCGTCGGCTTGCGTACTGACACATATGCCAACTTGGGCGCATATCTTTCGACTTTCTCTAGTTCAGTTCCGACTTGGCTGCACGGTACTTTGATGGCGGGCAACTACAAGACGCCGGTCATTCAGGTGAACGTGAAGGCTATGTTTACCAACACGGTGCCGGTGGATGCCTATCGCGGGGCAGGTCGCCCCGAGGCCACGTTCCAGTTAGAGCGTGTGATCGACAAAGCCGCCCGTGAATTGGGTGTGGATCCGATTGCTCTCAGACGGCAGAACTTTATCACCGAGTTCCCATACGACACTCCCGTGGCGTTGACCTACGACACTGGGAATTACAATGGGACAATGGACAAGCTTGAAGCAGCTGCCGATCTGTCTGGCTTTGCGGCGCGCCGCGCGGAAAGTGAGGCCAATGGCAAACTACGCGGCTTGGGTATAAATTGTTACATCGAGGCGTGTGGAATTGCCCCATCTAACATTGTTGGCATGTTAGGGGCTCGTGCGGGTCTTTATGATGCTGCGACGGTGCGGGTAAACGCCACTGGCTCAATCAGCGTCATGGTCGGCGCACACAGCCATGGCCAGGGCCACGAAACGGCTTTCCCGCAAGTCGTAGCGGACATGATCGGTATCGACGAGTCGATGGTCGAGATCGTGCATGGTGATACTTCCAAAATTCCGTTTGGAATGGGAACGTATGGTTCGCGTTCGCTGGCCGTCTGTGGCTCGGCCATGGTAAAGGCAACAGAAAAAGTGATCGATAAAGCGAAAAAGATCGCTGCGCATCTGTTGGAAGCGTCAGAAGCTGATATCGAATTGAAGGATGGTCAGTTCACTGTTGCTGGCACGGATAAATCCGTGGCGTGGGGCGATGTGACGTTGACGGCTTACGTTCCTCACAACTTCCCTCTGGAAGTGGAGCCTGGGCTGGAAGAGACGGCGTTCTATGATCCAGCCAATTTCACGTTCCCTGCGGGAGCCTACGCTTGTGAGGTCGAAGTCGATCCAGAGACTGGACAGGTCACAATTGAAACTTTCACGGCGGCAGATGACTTTGGCAATATCATCAACCCGATGATTGTGGACGGTCAGGTGCACGGTGGAATTGGTCAGGGAATTGGTCAAGCATTGCTTGAAAATTGTGCCTATGACGAAAATGGCCAACTCCTAAGCGCCTCATTCATGGATTATGCGATGCCGCGTGCGGACGACCTTCCGTTTTATGGTGTGGATCATTCCAGCCAGACGCCGTGTACGCACAATCCGCTAGGCGTGAAAGGCTGCGGAGAGGCTGGCGCAATCGGGTCGCCTCCTGCAGTGGTCAACGC
This sequence comes from Ruegeria sp. BHSA163, assembly GCF_059613365.1. NCBI lineage: Bacteria > Pseudomonadati > Pseudomonadota > Alphaproteobacteria > Rhodobacterales > Roseobacteraceae > Ruegeria > Ruegeria sp. BHSA163. The sequence continues at coordinate 63,826 of NZ_JBXWSJ010000006.1, read as the reverse complement.
GGTTCTGGACGCTTTAAACTCGGGTGGCAAAACCGTCGATCACATCGACATGCCGGTAAGCCCCTCACGCGTCTGGGCAGCTTTGAACAGCTAAGTTGTTGTGTGGGTGCGAGGGGCAATCCTTCGCACCCCAAGGATTTTAATTGCCAGAAGAAGGGCGGTTCCGCGCCTTTTTGAAAGGAAAACGAAATGTACAATTTCGAGTTCGAAAAACCCTCAACCATCGCCGATGCAGTTGCAGCGATGGGAGGAGAAGAAGCTCAGGCATTGGGGGGCGGGCAAACCTTGATCCCTACGCTAAAGCAGCGATTGGCCGCACCATCGTCTTTGGTATCTTTGACAGGCATCCCAGAGATGCGCGGTGTTTGCGTCGAGGATGATGGGTCAGTTTCTATTGGTGGCGCTACGACGCACGCTGCCGTGGCCGCTGATGCGGCTGGCAGCTATCCCGCGTTGGCGGCCCTGGCCGGTCAGATCGGCGATCCTGCCGTTCGAAACCGTGGTACCATTGGTGGCTCGATTGCTAACAACGATCCTGCAGCCTGCTATCCAGCGGGTGCGCTCGGCTCAGGAGCAACGATCGTTACCAATAATCGCCAAATTTCTGCAGATGACTTCTTTGAGGGTATGTTTAGCACCGCCCTGGAAGAAGGCGAGATCATCACGTCGGTCCGCTTTCCAGTGCCTCAGGCGGCAAGCTATCAGAAGTTCTTGCAACCAGCCTCCCGTTTCGCGTTAGTCGGGGTATTTCTGGCACGGTTCGCCGACGGCGTTCGAGTCGCGGTAACTGGTGCAAGCGAAGATGGGGTGTTCCGCTGGTCCGAAGCAGAACAGGCGTTGAGCAAAGAATTCCGCCCAGACGCTCTGATGGATCTCAGGATCAATGCAATGAATATGATTGCCGACTTGCATGGAAGCAAAGCATATCGTGCACATCTTGTCAGTGTTATGACAAAGCGCGCCGTCGAAGCGTGTATGTAACTAGAGACGAAAAAACAAAAAAGCCTCGGCTAATAACCGGGGCTTTTTATTTTCTTTACGCGGGGCAGTCGTGATGGTTGCCAATATGCCCCCGTATCTTCGCGGGCTTTTAAGTGAAGTTCGACCCGGTCACGCGCGGCGTCACCGCCCGCAGAAACGAGATGCCCCAACAAACACTCCAAAACAGCCATCGCCCCCGAAAAGCTGGAGAAATGGTGCAATGATCGTGTGCTTACTGGTAAAACCACGTCTGCCGAGATACCTGGCGCGATTACATCGCTATCGGACATCATTATCAGTTTGAGTCCTTGTTTTTTTGCAAATCGCATCGCTTGGATCGTATCGGAAGAATAGGGTTGAACAGTTACAGCAAACAGACAATCCCGTTCATCAGCACCAAGCAAATCATCGATTGCCGAGCCAACATGCCGAGGCGCTAATTTAAGCCCAGGATGCGCCATTCGCCCTGCATAATGAAAATAATATGCCAGGGCATAACTGGCGCGAGTTGCTGTGACATAACAACGATTAGACTGCATAATCAATTGTGTCGCCGCGCCTATCGTTTCAGGTTCCAGCAACCTTAGGGAGCGTGACACAACATTCAATTCGTTCCTGGCGAATTCCGCCTGCGCAGTTCCGTAATTCCCGGATTTATCTGATTGGTCCAGCCAATCCTGACCTAGTTTTTCTTCGGCATCCGTAACCAATGCAGACCGAAATGGTTGGCGGAACGCGTTGAAACCGTCAAATCCCATTTTATCGGCCAAGCGGACTAGTACGTTTGGGCTTACTCCGATCTTTTGAGATGTGACCCGAATTGGGTCGATCCCAAAATCACCCGGGTGATCAATAATATATTTTGCAGCTGCCTTTAGTTGCGTTGGCAAATCGTCGATGTCGCGACGCAATCGATTTGTCAGTTGTGTTACATGGAGTTCCATATCAAGAAAAAAACATATGTTTTGGAAATTACAAGTGTGAAACGTTTGGACTGAACGTAGATCGCAACTATAGCGCCTAAAAAGAGGGCTATGGGTAGATTAATCAGGAAGAACATCGTGTCGCAATTAGATGCAACTGGGCCTTACATTCTGGTTGCTCCAAACGGAGCAAGACGCCGGCTTACGGATCATCCGGCGATACCGATTTCAATGGACCAGATCGTTTCAACGGCGAAGGCGTGTTATGATGCTGGTGCGCGTGGCTTACATTTACACGTTAGGGACGACTATGGCCGGCATTCTTTGGACGCTGGCAGGTACCTCGAAACGATTTCGGAACTGCAACAAAATGTACCTGCGATGGATGTTCAAATCACGACTGAAGCAGGTGGTATGTATGACGTTGAAGCGCAATATCTCTGCCTGTCAGAAGTTAAGCCCAAATGGGCTTCGATTTCAGTCAGAGAGGTTGCAAAAAACCCTGAACTTGCGGCACGTATATACAGCCTTTGCGAGGATCAAGGAACCCGCGTACAGCATATCCTGTACGATGCGGCAGATGCAGATTTATTGATCAAGTGGCAAACTGAGTGTGTGGTTAAACCGTCGCAAGTGGAAAGACTTTTGGTGTTGGGACGCTATTCATTAGACCGAAATTCAGCGCCTGAGGATATCGATCAATTTCCCATAGACACTTCTCCGTGGATGGTGTGTGCCTTTGGATCGCAGGAGCATACTTGTTTGGTTAACGCCGCATTGCGCGGAGCTGATGTTCGGGTTGGGTTCGAAAACAGCTTGACCATGGAAACTGGTCAACAATGGGTCGACAATGCCGCATCAGTCGCAGCATTAGTGGCGCAGATAAAAGGTAGATCAAGATGAGTCATGTTTTCCCACGTCACACAAAATCTGAATTGCCGACCGCAATAAGCGGGGAGGGTTGTTATCTGATCGACAGTCAAGGGCGGCGATATTTGGATTGCGGCGACGCTGCGGTTTCGTGCTTGGGGCATTCGAACAAGGCAGTCATCCAAGCTGTTCAACAACAAGTGGAACAGATTGCCTTTGCTCACACCGGATTTATGACTTCGGAACCAGCTGAGGCTCTTGCTGACCTGCTCATAAAATACGCTCCGGGAGAACTGGATAGAGTCTATTTTGTGTCCGGTGGATCAGAGGCAACGGAGGCAGCGATCAAGCTGGCTCGGCAGTACTTCCTTGAGATTGGACAGCCCACTCGAAGTCACGTCATCGCACGTCGTCAGAGTTATCACGGCAATACATTAGGCGCATTGTCGGCAGGTGGGAATGAGTGGCGCCGGGCACAGTTCTCTCCGATGTTGATAGAAATGAGCCACATAGCACCCTGCTACGAATATGCCGAAAAACCCGACGCTGAGAGCAGTTTTGAATATGGGCAACGAGTGGCCAATGAACTGGAGACAGAAATTCTACGTCTTGGACCAGAGTCGGTCATGGCATTTATGGCCGAACCTGTAGTGGGCGCGACATTGGGAGCAGTTCCTGCCGTTGATGGATACTTCAAACGGATCAGAGAGATTTGTGATCAATACGGAGTGTTATTGATTTTGGATGAGGTCATGTGCGGCATGGGACGGACCGGGCATCTGTTTGCGTGCAACCATGACGGCGTGGTGCCAGACATTCTGTGTATCGCAAAGGGACTGGGCGCCGGATATCAACCAATCGGCGCCATGATGTGTACCGGAAAAATATATGACGCTATTCGCGACGGATCGGGTTTTTTTCAGCACGGCCATACTTATGTCGGACATCCAGTTGCCACTGCTGCAGCTTTGGCGGTTGTGACAGAATTGACCGAAAGAAACCTGCCGGAACGGGCGGGCGTCAAAGGTGAAAACCTGCAATCGGCATTAGAAGCGACGTTTGGCCAACACCCGAATGTCGGCGACATTCGGGGAAGGGGACTTTTCCGAGGAATCGAATTAGTTTCCGAAAGAAACAGTAAGACCCCATTTGATCCCAACAACGGAATCGCAGGTAAGGTCAAAAAAGCAGCCTTGGCCGAAGGGCTGATTTGCTACCCGATGTCAGGTACCCGCGACGGCCGAACAGGAGATCACATATTGTTGGCGCCGCCGTTTATAATCCAAGACTCTGAGGTCGACGAGTTGGTGGTAAAGCTGAAACGCGCTCTAAATAACGTATTATGAAAAGGGCTCCACCCACTTTTGAAGGAGCCCTTAGAATAAGAAATACTCAATCTTACTTTTGTGGTAGCGGCCCAATCATCATGATCATTTGACGGCCTTCCATCTTCGGCATGTTTTCTATCTTGCCGATTTCCTGAATGTCTTCAGCGACGCGTTCGAGCAACTCGCGCCCGAGATTTTGGTGCGCCATCTCACGGCCACGAAAGCGTAGAGTTATTTTGACCTTGTCGCCCTTTTCAAGGAACTTTACGACGTTTTTCATTTTGACGTCATAGTCATGCGTGTCGGTGTTCGGACGGAATTTGATTTCCTTCACCTCGATGACTTTTTGTTTCTTTCGGGCTTCGCTTTCGCGTTTTTGCTGTTCGTATTTAAACTTGCCAAAATCCATGATCTTGCAGACCGGTGGGTTCGCGTTGGGCGATATCTCGACCAGATCGAGGCCAGCTTCGGCGGCAAGTTGCATGGCTTTCGCGGGATGAACCACCCCGACATTTTCGCCATCAGCGCCTATCAGGCGAATTTCGGGGGCACGGATTCTGTCATTTACGCGCGGTCCGGTTTCTCTCTGCGGTGGCGCGTTGTGAGGTCTGCGAGCTATGGGTTCATTCCTTTGATGATTTCAGAAATTCGAGCCCGGAATTTAGACGTCTCCGGGCATCGTTTCAAGCGGCATAACGGGGTATTACACCGAAAAATCTAAGTTTTGTCTGGGGTTTTTAGCAGGCAGGGTAAGTTTTAGCCCTGCCTTTGAATTGTGTCAGCCCACAAAGGCCTTTTCGACCACGAATTCTTTGGGTTCGGAATTAGCGCCTTCGCGCAAGCCGAAACCTTCCAGAATAGCTTTAATGTCGTGGTTAAAGGCGAGACTTCCGCAAACCATAGCACGATCTGTCTCGGGCCTTATTCCACCTTCGACACCCAAATCAGCGAATACAGTTCCGTCCTGCAACAAGGTGGTGATACGTCCCATCTTTGGACTCTCTTCTCTTGTTGTTGTCGGATAATACCGAATCTTGTCGGCGAAGTCTTCGCCGATGAGTTCGGCCAGTAACTCGTCCTGCCGAATGTTGTCGATCAATTCCTGGCCATAGTTCAACTCGGCCACGTCGCGACAAGTGTGAGTGATGATGATCTCGTCATAATCTTCATAAGTCTGTGGTTCGCGCAGCAAGGAAGCAAAAGGAGCGAACCCAGTTCCTGTGGCAAAAAACCAAATACGCTTGCCCGGCAAGAGCGCGTCGTGCACCAGGGTGCCAACTGGTTTGGGTCTTAGAATGATCTGATCGCCAGGTTTGATATGCTGCAGCTTGGACGTAAGCGGGCCATCCTGAACCTTGATCGAGTAAAACTCCAATTCTTCGTCCCAAGAAGGGGAGGCGATAGAGTAGGCACGCAACAGCGGTTTACCGTTATCACCTAACAGTCCGATCATAACAAATTCACCTGAACGGAACCGTAAAGAGGCCGGGCGCGTGACTTTGAACGAGAACAAACGATCCGTCCAATGTTTGACGTCGGTCACAGTTTGGGCGTCTGGCAAGACGGGAGCCTTAACGGCGGTTGCTTCGGTCACGGATTTCATCTCTGTCATCGTTTCGCTGCCGATCTGCTAAACCGACATCTCCGTTTAATCTTTGATCCAAGTCAGGAAAAGGGGCAGATTGTCCCTTTCGGCGTCTTACGTTGAAGCGTCGGTCGATCAGCCGCGAAGACGCGCCTGATAGTTGTGCTCCTGCCAATCGGCTCTGCTCAGCCATTGGTCTTCGGGTTGGCGGGCAGCCAACGCGTGATCAATCTCAATCTCATCAAATCCACTTCTTCGGGCCATTGCATATTGATCAGCCAACACATGGCCCTTGGCCCTCAATCGGCCTCTATAGCCTTTCAGGCGCAATGTCCGCGCGATGGTAAAGCCGCGACCGTCAGCAAAGGACGGGAAGTCCACGCGAACCATTCGGGAGCTGCCCAAGCGTTCCATTAACTCGTCAGGATCTGCGTCTGAATTCACATCCAGCGCGACAACATCATTAGCCGCATCATCAAGTGTGACGAAACCGTCTGTCCAGTCATCAGGGGAAAACCCCCCGTCGGTAACAATTACGTTCATGTTTTTTCTCCGGTACGGACCATTTTTCCATCAATGAAATGGATGCCGCATTCTTCTTTGTTCTGATTGCGCCAACGTCCGGCGCGCGGGTCTTCGCCCTCTTTGACCGGCGATGTGCAGGGGGCGCAACCGATCGAAGGGTATCCTTTTGCCACCAGTGGATGTCGTGGTAAGCGATTTTCGTCCATATAGGCAGGTACGTCTTCTGGTGCCCAATGTGCCAACGGGTTGACCTTGATCCGACCTGTTCCGTCTTCGACTTCGAAGAACTCCAGAGTGGCCCGAGTGCCCGACTGAAAGCGCTTTCGCCCTGAAATCCAGCCGCTGTAGCCAGAAAGTGCCTGTTGCAAGGGAAAGGTTTTCCGCAGATTGCAACAGGCGTCTGTATCATGAACGTGAAGGGCGCCATATGGGTCGTCACGCTGTACATCTTCGTCATTCGCTCGGATAATACGGACGTTGCTCAGCCCCAGTCTATCACTGACTTCATGCTGATGCTCCAAGGTCTCAGTAAACAGCATCTGCGTATCAATGAACAACACTGGTGTAGCCTTATCGACTACTGCCACCATGTGCAGCAAGACGACTGATTCCGCTCCAAAGCTGGAAACCAGGGCAAGATCTTCGATTTCTGCCAGCGCGCCATGCATCACGTCATGAGCACTGTGGTGCCGGAACCGATTATTCAGCGCACCGACTTGCTGTGTCAGCGCGCGACGATCCCGGCCAAGTTCCGTTTGTATCAGGTCAAGCGGCATTCGCTCGAGCCTCTGGATAGAGAGCAGCCTTGAACGGCGCCATTCCAACGCGACGGTAAGTTTCCAGGAAAGTCTCTTCGGTGCCGTCTCGCTGCTCCAAATAGGTTTCTACGATACGTTCCACGGCAGGCACGATTTCGTCGTAAGCAAAACCAGGTCCGGTGCGATCACCAACCGCGGCGGCTTCGGTTGCGTCGCCACCCAATGTAATTTGATAGTTTTCGACGCCAGCACGATCCAAGCCAAGAATACCAATATGGCCTACGTGGTGGTGGCCACACGCGTTAATGCAGCCCGAAATCTTGATCTTCAGGTGGCCGATATCATGCTCAAGCTTCAGCTCGTCGAAGCGGGTCGCAATCTCTTGTGCAACCGGGATTGAACGGGCGGTCGCCAGCGCGCAGTAATCCATGCCGGGGCAGGCAATGATGTCGCTGATCAGGCCGATATTGGCTGTGGCCAGCTCATACTCTTGCAGCTTGGCATGGATCACCGGCAGGTCCAACTTGTGGACATGCGGCAGAATCACGTTCTGCTCATGGCTGATGCGCAGTTCGTCATAGGCGAACTCTTGGGCCAGATCCGCCATCACGCGCATCTGCTCGGCAGTCGCATCACCCGGTGTCTGACCGTGCTTCTTGATCGAGATCGTGACGATCGCGTGGTCCGCGTTCTTGTGCGGTGCGATGTTGGTATCGACCCACGAACGGAAGACCGGATCGTTGGTATAGGCGCCTTCGAACGACGCAACCGAACCTTTGCGGAAGGCCGGAGGTGCAAAGTGGCCTTTGATCTCATCCAGCAGAGCCATATCGGCGCCCTTGAACTGCGGGCGAACCTGTAGGAAGCGCTCATTCACCTTGGCGCGGATGGCGTCGATGCCATGTTCGTGCACAGTGATCTTAATGCGCGCTTTGTACTTGTTGTCGCGGCGGCCGATCTGGTTCCACACGGACACCGTGGCTTCCAAATAGGCCAGCAAATCGTCAAATGCGACGAACTCGGACAGCTCCTTGCCGATCATCGGAGTACGGCCAAGACCGCCACCCACGATAACACGGGCACCAAGAACGCCGTCACGTTCAACCAGTTGCAGGCCGATATCGTGCGCCTTTATCACTGCGCGATCGTTTTCCGATCCGGTAATAGCGATCTTGAACTTTCGCGGCATGAACTGGAATTCCGGATGGTCGGTGGACCATTGACGCAGAAGTTCAGCGTAGGGGCGGGGGTCCGCAATTTCATCTGCCGCGGCACCCGCAAAATGGTCGGCAGTAACGTTGCGAATGGTGTTGCCCGAGGTCTGGATGGCGTGCATGCCAACCTCGGCCAGCGCATCCAGCATATCCGGCACGTCATTCAGTTTGGGCCAGTTGTACTGGATGTTTTGACGGGTGGTGAAGTGACCGTACCCTTTATCCCACTTCTCGGCTAGCAGGGCCAACTGGCGCATCTGCGCGCTGGACAGCGTACCATAGGGAATAGCTACTCGCAGCATGTAGGCGTGCAACTGCAGATAAAGGCCATTCATCAAACGAAGTGGTTTGAATTCATCTTCGGTCAAAGAGCCGTCAATTCGACGTTCAACTTGAGCGCGGAACTGCGCGTTGCGCTCTGACAAAAATGCTGCGTCAAACTCAGAGTAACGATACATGATTAGTTGTCCTTAAATGCAGCCCCGAACCTTGGGGGCCTTTACGGGGAGAGAGGGCCGGAGGTCAGGCCCGGGGCTGCGGGGAAGTTTCCTGTTTGCCATGGGCATAATTGGACGGGCCAGTCCGTCGGAAATCTTCCCGAAAATGGGTAGGTTCAGGACCTGAGTCACCCGCCACAGCATCAGCGAGATAGGCGCCGACAATCTTGCTGTACTGGCGTTCGGCATCTAGCAATCGAACTTGCGCGTGTGCTTCGTCGGTGATCAGTTCCGCATCAGAAAAATCGCGAGACCAACGGTCATCTTCTGTCAGGTAAACCACATCTCCTTCCAACAGATCGTTGGCGGTGACAACTTTGGGTGTAAAAGCGCGGGCCATCAGGCAAGCTCCTTGTTGAAATCTTTCTGTGCGGCGAATGCGTCTCGCGGCGACAAACCGTAAAATGTCAGCGCAGGTCCGTTCATCTCAGCGGCGGTCAGATCGGCTGACAAACGATCCAGTGTCGTGTGCACCACGCACTGATCAGAACGCGACGCGTTTTCGACAATGGTAACGGGTGTATCGCGATCTGCCCCATGCATGATCAGACGGCCCTGGATGAATCTGGCGGATTTTTTGCCCATATAGATTGCGGCCACAGAGCCAGGGCGCGCCAAAGCAGCCCAATCGTGATCAGCAAACCCGTTCACATCGTGGCCCGTTAGAAATCGAACGGATGAGTTACGTTCTCGCCGAGTGAGGCTTTGACCAATTGTCGCTACTGCTGCCGACGCTGCAGTAACACCGGGCACAATGCGCCATGAAATACCTGCGGCCTCAACGGCATCTATTTCTTCATCAAGGCGGCCAAAAACGGTCGGGTCGCCAGACTTCAAACGAACGACACGCTGATACTTGGTTGCGTATTCGACCAGCAATGCGTTTATGTCACTTTGTTTCCATGACGGGCCAAAACCGGCTTTACCTACATCCACTAGGGGCGCTTTTTTGCCGGCCAGCTCGAGCACTTCAGAACTTATTAAGCGGTCATGCAGAACAACGTCCGCCGATTCAAATGACCTTATCGCCTTAACGGTAAGCAGTTCTGCATCGCCGGGGCCAGCGCCGACAAAATCGACGTGACCGGGTTGAACTATGTCTTGATGATGCTGCATTTGGCGATCCGGGCGTGGTTTGACTTACCTCACAATATAGGAAATATTTCTTCCACGACGCCATAATGTGTGAAAAAAAAGAACATTTGTTCCAAATTTTACAGCCGGAGGAACAAGAGTTTCGAAACGAGAGGAAAACAAGAATGTCGGTGCGAATAGACGCCACAGACCAGAAAATTCTGTTCGAGCTGCAAAGAGACGCTAGCCAATCTCTGGATGAGATCGCAGCTCGTGTTGGTAGTTCGAAGACACCAGTTTGGAATCGCATACGAAAGCTGAAGGGTGCTGGTGTTATAGGTCAGCAAACTGTCTTGCTGGATGCCGAGGCGTTAGGTTTCGAGGCGACATTCTTTGTCCTGATCCGAACTTCGGAGCATGAGGCTGAATGGCAGCGTAAATTTCTCAACGCATTGCGAAATCGCCCCGAAGTTCAAGAAGCGCATCGGCTAGCAGGCGACATCGACTACATTCTGAAGGTTCGGGTCAAAAATGCCCGCGCATACGATGCGTTTTATCAAAACCTGATTTCCGAGGTTCGGGTTCACAACGTCACGGCCTTACTATCGATGGAAGAAATTAAGTCCACAACCATGTTGCCGTTGAATGCGATTTCCCTGGACTAACACGCGAAATTCAAGCTTGGACCATTAAGTTTGACAGGCCGTGAAAGTGATAGGTGTCAGCGTACCGCGCCTTTTCAATGAGGTGCAAATTTGGACATCTATCGAACAAAACGCGCAACGCAATGCGCATCTCAAGTCGCGCAAGAGGAGCTCCGACGCAGAAATGCAGCCCTCCGCCAAAACTAACATTAGCAATTGCTTTGCGGCTGGGATCGAATAAGTCTGGCTGCGGCCAAACCTCGGGGTCTCGGTTTGCTGCCGCTAGCAGTAAGGCGATTTGCTCACCTCTACTGAAGGTATTTCCAAAAACTTCGACATCTTCATAAGCGTATCGCGTGAACATGTGCAAAGGTGGGTCGTACCTTAAGACTTCCTCGACCAATTGGTCTAAGGGGCTGGAAAATAAGTCCTGAGAAAAGGCTCCATCAGTCAGTACAGCATTTAAGCCATTTCCAAGGGTGTGCACGGTTGCTTCATGTCCCGCGTTCAGCAAAAGTATGCAGATTGCAATTAACTCATCTCTGTTTAGCTTTTCACCATCTTCTTCCGCTTGAATCAAACGTGTGATGAGGTCGTCTTTCGGATCGTTACGGCGGTGTTCGATGTATTCGTTTAAGAACGCACTGAATTCGCTTGAAGATTGGGCAGCCGCGTCTTCGGTTTGCCTTGTCCTGCCTGCCTGATACATAGCGACCATATCGTGCGACCAAGCCAGAAGTTGTGGGGCTATATCCTCAGGCACCCCGAGCAAGCGACAAATAGTGATGACGGGAACTTGATTGCAGTATGCTGGCAAAAGATCGAACGGTTCTTTGGGAAATTCGTCGATCAGACTATTGCATAGCTCTTCAATGCCCGTTGACATCGCTGAGATAGCCCGGGAAGTGAACGCGCGCAAAACCAATGCCCGCAACCTTGTGTGACGAGGCGGTTCAAGCTCAAGCATTGAGTTGATCTCGACCGACAACCAAGGGGCTAGATGCGAGGGTCCCGGCGAAGCCATTTCAGGCGGAACCTCGCGGCCAAAGCGACGATCACGCAACAGGGACAGGACAGCCCGATTAGATACAGCCGCAACCATCCCGTAATCGTGCCAAAAAAACAGGTCGCCATATTGTCGAGCTTCAGCATAAAAGGAATAGGGGTTCTGTACGAAGGACGGGTCAGTAGGAGATTGTGTCAACGTCTTCATGAACCGCACACTTGCCATGGCGCCCGTCGAATGCAAGACCCTAAAGCATGCATCGGTTATGGATCATACTAGGGTTTCTCTCAGCGGTCGGGCTATTGTCTGTGGGCGTTTGGACCTATGCCTATCGTCAAGCTCTCTCGCAACTAAGTGAAAAGGCAGAGGCGGACCTCGAACTTGCGGCCGACAGGTTGAGCACACAGATGCAGGTGTACCAAGAATTGGCCGTGTTGATGGCAGACCACCCGGGCCTGCGTACGCTCGAAGACGCATCGCAGAAACGGGCAGCGCGGTTATTGTTGTTGGACGTGGCGGACAAAACTGCTGCAGTCAACATTATGTATTTGGATCGCAAAGGGCAGGTTCTGGCGGCAGCACAACCGACGCCACAACCAAGTTTAGCGAAACACCCGGCATTTAAACGGGCAATGCAAGGCGCCTTGGGCACTGCGCATGGAGTCATGCCGAACAGCGATGATCGTACATATTCATATGCTGCGCCTTCTTTCGGTCCTTTTGGGGAAATTGAAGGCGTCTTGATGGTCGTCGCAGACGTTCAGGATGTGGAACAAACCTGGCGTGGTAGCACCGAGGCGGTATTCTTCGTCGATTCCGATGGGATCGTCTTTATCTCCAATCGGTCTGATCTTTTGTTTTGGCAAAGGTCCGAAGGGCAACCCGGACTGGTCCCTCCCAACGGTGGGTCCGTTGATTTCGCCTCAATTCACGTTGGGGTTCACGAGGTTTGGAAACTGAACTGGGGCCGTTATCTGCCTAACCGCGCACTGCATCTTACGCTTGATCTTCCAGTGATCGACATGACGGCGGAGGTGTTGGTGGACGTCGCACCCGCACGGCGCTTAGCTATTTTACAGGCCGCTGCCGTTGCTGCGATTTGTTTGGCATTTGGTGCATTTTTGTTTCTTGCGACCGAGCGTCGACGTGCGCTGTCCGAAGCTAATGCGGTATTGGAAAGCCGCGTTGCGCAGCGAACACGCGCCCTCACTGCCGCAAATACTGCTCTGCGCCACGAGGTTTCAGAAAGACAAGAGGCGGAAGCGGCCCTTCGACAAGCACAGGCTGAGCTTGTGCAAGCTGGTAAGCTGAGTGCGTTAGGGAAAATGTCAGCAGGGATCAGTCACGAACTGAACCAACCACTGATGGCAATTCGGCAATTTGCTGACAATGGCTCTGCGTTTCTTGATCGTGGAAACGAGTCGCGCGCTGGGGAAAACTTGGGGCGGATTTCCGAAATGGCGGCTCGTATGGCGCGGATCATCAAGAACTTGAGGGCATTCGCCCGAAACGAAAGCGAACCCATGGGTAGGGTTGATCTCGTTCAGGTCCTCAACACAGCTGTGGAACTGACCGAAACTCGTTTGCGCACTGATGGAGTCGATTATGACTGGGAACCTCCAACTACACCGGTATGGGTTTGGGGCGGCGAAGTTCGTTTAGTTCAGGTTTTTGTTAACCTTATCACCAATGCCGCGGATGCTATGGAGGGATCCCAAAACGCAAGAGTCAAAATAACACTACACACTGATAGACGGCCAAGGGTCTCGGTTCGAGACACCGGGCCAGGCATCGAGGACCCGGATCGTATGTTCGAACCTTTCTACACCACTAAATCAGTCGGCAGCTCGGAAGGTATGGGGTTAGGCTTGTCAATATCGTATGGGCTTGTTCAGAGTTTCGGGGGCGACATACGGGGCAGGAACACACCAGAAGGAGCTGAATTTACTGTCGAGCTTGACCCCTATACCAAGGAAAAGGCGGCATAATGCGCAAAGTTCTTTTGGTCGACGATGATCCTGCTGTTCGCGAAGCTCTGGCACAGACACTAGAACTTGCGGACTATGAACCGGTTTCCACAGGTTCGTTTGTCGCTGCCAAGGATCATATTCGAAGGGATTTCGCAGGAGTAATTGTATCTGACATTCGTATGCCGGGTCGCGATGGTTTTCATCTGCTTACATACGCCCGAGACATCGATCCAGAGTTACCGGTTATTTTGCTTACCGGAGAAGGCGACATACCAATGGCGGTTCAAGCTATGGGGAAGGGCGCCTTCGACTTTCTGGAAAAACCTTGTGCCGCCGACGATTTAGTGTCGGTGCTGAAAAGAGCGTTCGCCGCCCGTGACGAAATACTCGATCAGCGAAAACAAAAACGGGAACTAGAGAAGGGTGACCCTGCGGCGCGCATGTTATTTGGGTTGTCGGATCAAGCGGAGGCGCTGCGGGCCAGGGTTAGGACAGTAGCCGCAACCAGGGCTGAGGTTTTAATTAAGGGTCCGACCGGTAGTGGTATTTCCAAAGTCGCGGAAGTCGTGCACTTGATATCCGCCAACGGACAGGGGGCTTTTGTAAAACGCCCTGCGTCGGGCTTGTCGAGCCAAGAGTTGATACAAAGCTGTGAGGACGCAGCCGGTGGCTCGTTGTTTCTGGATGAAATTTCGGCAATGCCCACCGCGACTCAATACGCGGCACTGGACATTATGGAAAAGGGTTCCCTTGCACGGATCATCGCCGGATCGACAGCTGATCTGGAGAAATTGTCTGCAGAGGGGCAGTTCAACGCAGATCTTTTCTATCGATTGGACGTAATGCGTGTAAGGATCCCATCGTTGGCTGAACGGCCCGAGGATATTCCCGTTCTTTTCCGGCAATACGTCGACCAGGCCGCAGAGCAAGCGGGATTGACGGCACCCGACGTATCCTCGGAACACCTTGCGGCACTGATGGCGCAGGATTGGCCGGGTAATGCCAGATCTTTAATGTCAGCGGCGATGCGTTTTGTGCTTGGTATGCCAGAGGAGGCCGCAAAAGCTGCGGATCAGGGTTTGAATGAACAGATGGCCAGCGTAGAGCGTTCGCTGTTGATCGCGGCTTTGGGGCGACACAACGGTAAGGCTTCGGAGGCGGCAAAAGCGCTAAAGCTGCCGCGTAAAACATTTTACGACAAACTCGCTCGTCACCAAATACGGCCCGAGGATTATCGAAGATAACATCTGTTGCCGCGTCTTCGAAACATAAGTGCGCCTCGACCTGTTGATTCGATGTGTGCGGATTTTCGCACAACCAAGGAGACCGGTGTGCGGGAATTCGCACAATGAATTCTGGATCATCGCTCAAACTTTTAGCTGAGGGTCATAACACAATGTTTTTGTGGCAAAAACTGTTTGGCGGAGAGCTTGGAAACAAATCGTTGAGGTCCAAGCGGCGATTCGCTTCACTTCGCGCAGCGATCGCTGGCACAGCGTTCAGCAGTGAATTGAAGTCTGGGAGGAAAGACAAATGAAGTTTTTGACAACAGCTGCCACGGCTCTGGCCCTGTCCGTCACGGCCACGGCAGGTTTTGCCGCATGCGAAGAAGGCGAAATCGTCGTCAAATTTGCGCATGTGACAAACACGGATAAGCACCCCAAGGGGATTGCGGCATCACTTCTCGAGCAGCGCGTAAATGACGAGATGCAGGGCGTGATGTGCATGGAAGTTTACCCGAACTCCACGCTTTACAACGACGACAAAGTGCTTGAGGCGATGTTGCAGGGTGATGTGCAGCTAGCGGCTCCGTCGCTATCGAAGTTCGAAAAATTCACCAAGCAGTTCCGGCTGTTTGACCTGCCGTTCATGTTCAAGAACATTGACGCTGTGGATGCTTTCCAGGCGTCTGCTGACGGCCAGGCTATGAAAGACAGTATGCAGCGCCGCGGACTGCAAGGACTGGCATTCTGGCACAATGGCATGAAGCAGATGTCGGCTAACAAGCCTCTTATGGATCCGTCAGATGCTGACGGCCTGAAGTTCAGAGTTCAGTCGTCAGACGTTCTGGTTGCCCAGATGGAGGCAATTGGCGGCAGCCCGCAAAAAATGGCGTTCTCAGAGGTTTATGGTGCGCTGCAGCAAGGCGTTGTGGACGGACAAGAGAACACTTGGTCGAACATTTATGGCAAAAAATTCTTCGAGGTTCAGGACGGTATCACAGAAACCAATCACGGCATTATTGACTACCTTGTTGTGACGTCCGTTGACTGGCTGGACAGCCTTGACCCCGAAGTAAGAGAGCAGTTCCTAACCATTTTATCCGAGGTCACCGAGCAACGTAACAAAGAAGCTTTCGCCGTAAACGAAGCTGCAAAAGCCTCGATAACAGACGCCGGTGGCATTATTCGCGATCTCAACCCAGAACAGCGTCAGGCTTGGGTCGATGCGATGAAGCCTGTGTGGGACAAGTTCGCAGATGACGTAGGTCAGGACAAAATCGACGCCGCTCAGGCGATCAACGCAGGGTTCTGATCCCTGATCGGGTCGCGCGTCAGACGACTGGGGAGTGATCGACGCGCTGGCCGGGCGGGCCACATTTGGCCCGCCGCACTTTACTCTCGTTACAAAAAAATGCGGGGACAGATAAATGTCTGGTTCAAAAACCGGCCAAGGCGGGTTGGTTGACCAAATCGAAGAAACCATGATTGCGTTGCTGTTGGGTCTTATGACAGTTGTGACTTTCGCCAACGTGATCGCGCGGTTTGTGTTCAACTCCAATATTCTTTGGGCTCTTGAACTAACGGTCTTCACTTTTGGCTGGTTAGTTCTTTTGGGTGCATCATACGCCGTTAAAAAACACGCCCACCTGGGAGTGGACGCGATCCTTAATATGCTTGCGCCTGCACCTCGTCGCATTCTAGCCTTGATAGCCGTTGCGTGCTGCCTTGTTTTCTCGTTGCTGCTGTTGAAAGGGTCCTACGACTATTGGGCCGTCTTCGCGGACTTGCCACCAACATCTGGTCGCTGGTTTCCAACTGGGTTCGATACCGGCGCGCGTAGCCAAAGTTTTTATGAAGTAGATGACATTCCAATGGTTGCACCGTTGCGCTTTCTGGAAGACCTCATCAACTACGGCGAAGGCTATGAAAAACTTCCCAAGGTGGTGCCGTATCTTGTTCTGCCTGTTTCCATGCTGCTGCTTGTGATCCGATTTTCACAGGTCGCCGTGCAGATCTGGCGCGGTGAGACTGATCGCCTTGTTGCCAGCCACGAAGTTGAAGACGAGATCGAAGAAGTTCGGGCTCAGCAGGGAGAGCACGACTAATGGACGTAATACTTCTATTTTCGATGGTCATCGGCCTGCTGTTGATCGGGGTTCCGATCGCCGTAGCTTTGGGCCTAAGCTCAACCCTCTTTCTGTTGATCTACTCCGACAGCTCGCTGGCCTCTGTCGCCGGCACGCTCTTTGAGGCGTTCGAGGGTCACTTTACTCTGCTTGCGATTCCTTTCTTCATATTGGCCTCGTCCTTCATGACGACCGGTGGTGTCGCGCGAAGGATCATTCGCTTTTCAATTGCCTGCGTCGGTCACTTGCCAGGAGGTTTGGCGATTGCCGGTGTCTTCGCCTGTATGTTGTTTGCGGCTTTGTCCGGATCCTCTCCGGCCACGGTCGTTGCAATCGGTTCCATCGTCATCGCGGGAATGCGCCAAGTCGGTTATTCCAAGGAGTTTGCCGCCGGTGTGATCTGTAATGCTGGGACATTGGGTATCCTGATCCCGCCATCAATTGTGATGGTTGTCTATGCTGCAGCTGTCGAAGTTTCAGTTGGGCGAATGTTCCTTGCCGGAGTTATTCCGGGCCTGCTTGCAGGTTTAATGCTTATGGTCACCATCTATGTCATGGCAAAGGTGAAGAACCTGCCAAAAGGCGATTGGAAAGGGTGGGGCGAAATAGTCGTTTCGGCCAGAGAGGCCGGTTGGGGTCTGTTTCTTATTGTCATCATTCTGGGCGGAATCTATGGCGGTATTTTCACCCCGACGGAGGCAGCGGCCGTGGCTGCGGTTTACGCCTTCCTGATTGCGAGCTTTGTCTACAAAGATATGGGCCCGTTAAGCACTGAAGGCGAGGCATCAAATGTTTCTCTGCTGAAGAAACCTCAGGCACTGATTACGGCGTTTTTTCACCCAGATACAAAGCACACGTTGTTTGAGGCCGGAAAACTGACTGTTACGCTGCTGTTTGTGATCGCCAACGCCTTAATCCTGAAACATGTACTGACAGACGAACAGGTGCCGCAACATATTGCCAGCGCAATGCTTTCCGCGGGTTTGGGTCCGGTAACTTTTCTGATTGTGGTCAATGTAATTCTGTTGATCGGTGGTCAGTTCATGGAACCATCCGGCCTTTTGGTGATCGTTGCGCCATTGGTATTTCCAATCGCGATCGAACTGGGAATCGATCCGATTCACTTGGGCATCATAATGGTCGTAAACATGGAAATCGGAATGATAACGCCCCCGGTGGGATTGAACCTGTTTGTGACTTCGGGTGTCGCGGGGATGCCAATGATGGGCGTGGTGAGGGCCGCGCTGCCCTTCTTGGCAGTGTTGTTCGTGTTCTTAATATTGGTCACTTATGTCCCTTGGATATCGACCTATTTACCAAACACGTTTATGGGGCCGGAAATCGTCACGAATTAGAATATCTACAATGAAAGGGGGCGGACCCTTTGCGGGCCCGACCTCTCTTTTTTGAACATAATCAAGTAATGTCAGGCGTTTTCCAACGCTTGAATAATGCCTGAGAAGTCTTCTGCCTTAAGGCTGGCGCCGCCTACCAACGCGCCATCGACGTTTGAAACGGAAAAAATTTCGGAAGCATTTTGCGGCTTTACCGACCCACCGTACAGTAACCGGATCGAGCTTGCTGAGTCCGCGCCAAAGCGGTCTGCAAGTTTTGTCCGCATAAAGTCGTGAACTTCGCAAATCTGATCCAGAGTGGGTATTTTGCCTGTTCCAATTGCCCAGATAGGTTCATATGCCACGACTAGGTTCTCTCCGATTGGTTGGTCCGGAATAGAACCCGAAATCTGTTCACCTATAACATCCAGTGTTTCCGCAGCCTCGCGCTGCTCTATGCTTTCCCCCACACAGACGATGGCAATTAGTCCGGCATCCTTCGCTGCGATGGCCTTAGCTCTTACGAGTTCATCGGATTCGCCATGATCCTGCCGCCTCTCAGAGTGGCCCAGGATCACGTATTCGGCGCCTGCATCTTTTAGCATCTCGGCGCTCAGATCACCGGTGTGTGCACCGGCAACTAGTGCGTGGCAATCCTGTCCACCCACGATGACGCTGTTGGCCTGAACAGCCTGAGCTGCCCGATGCAAAAGCGTCGCGGGTGGGCAAATCAGGATGTCGATATCTGGATTTGGGTACAAACTAGAGAGTTTCTCTAATTCCGCGAGAGAGGTAGCCGTACCGTTCATTTTCCAATTGCCCGCTGCAAGTTTGCGCCGCATCTCCAACTCTCCGTTGTGAAAATTTCGTAGCATTTCAGTTAGCACCCCTATCGAAAGCTTACAATTCCGCTTGCGGTCAGTTGCATTGCAGGGCAGGAGTTTCGCGCGAATAAATCTGGTGCGAAATGATAGACAACCTAAATCTTGAAAAATTGGATCAACGCGACCCCGCAGAACTAGCCCGACTAGCGCGAGGGGTACGCGAGCTTGGCTTTCTTACAGTTTCCGAAACCGGACTGAACGAGCAACAACTTAAGGACGTTTTCGACGCCTATCGTAATTTTTTTCACTTGCCCGAATCTGAAAAACAAACGGTCAACATGGCTGCCACCGGATCGAACCGGGGATGGGGTGCGCCAAAGTCAGAGCAATCCAACCCTGATGCTAATCCCGATTTCAAAGAAGTTTTCGACTGTGGATATGAGCTTCCACCCGGAGACCCTTATAGCATCCGAAATCTCAGCGTTTATGCACCCAACCTGTGGCCAGAAAATCCGCCTGGATTTCGTCCGACAATCGAATCTTACTACAGCACCGCCTGCAATGTCGCGATGAGGGTGCTTCGGGCTATCGCCGTAGCCGTCGGTCGTGATGAAGCCAGTTTTGACAACGCATTCGACACCCCGATGGCGCTGCTACGTGGAAACTATTATCCGCAGCGCCCTCGATGGGCCGGAGAAAAAGACTTCGGAATTGCCGAACACACTGACTATGGCTGCCTGACCTTGCTGGCAACCGATGGAACACCTGGGCTTGAGGTGAAATTGCCTGATGGAAGCTGGCAACTGGTTCAAGCTGGACCCGGTCAATTCATAATAAATTTCGGAGAAATGTTGGAACTCTGGACTTCCGGAGAGGTCAAAGCGACGTTGCACCGTGTGAAAGGAGGGGGACAGGAACGGATTTCGATCCCACTATTCTTCAACCCGTCATTCGACACAAATGTCGCCCCGCCGCGTTCGGGTGAAACCATAACCGCAGGCGAACATTTGACGCGGCGGTTCAACGAGACCTATGTACATCTGCAAAAAGCGTCCTAGGACTGGGGCGCGATGTTTTCGTCGAATTTGATGGACTCACCGCAGCCACAGGCATCAACTACGTTGGGGTTGCGAAACTTGAATCCTGATTCAAGCAACGACACCTCATAGTCGATTTCGGTTCCAAAGAGGAACATCTGGGCCATCGGAGCAATAATAACGCGGGCGCCGTCCTGTTCGACGACTTCATCGTTTGGATCTGCCTGATCGACGTAGTCCATGGTGTATTCCATCCCGGCGCACCCGCCCTTTTTCACACCGATGCGCAGCCCGGCATGACCACCCGACTGCATCAGGCGAACAATCTGCTCGGCGGCTTTAGGCGTCATAGTAACGGCCTGTTTGCCCGGAATACCAAACATAGAAAACTCCAACTTCCACGTGCTGACACCAATTTAGGATGGACAGAAGCCGGGCTCAAGAGACGTCAAACAAAGACATGCAACAATTCTACCGACGTTTCGTCAATTTGAGACGGGTTGCGTGTGATTGGTGGATGGAGTTAGCCTGCCTGAAATATAGAATTAGTTGAATTGGAAGGCATCGAGCAATGGCTCAACTAAGCAAATTCTACAACAAAAATCTGACGCTGATGGCTGCCTTAGGATTGATGTGTATTGGACACGCGCAATTGGCAGTCGCTGACACAAAACGCCACCCAGTCGGTTGCGCCACAGCCGAAGGCGATTTACGTGCAATAGCGGCAGAGAAAAAACATGCCCAAGATCAACAGGTTGAAAGTGTTGTTTCCATCACTCCGGCCGGCGCACTTTTGGGTTTAGTTACCGGAACCGAAGACAAAAGGCTCGAAATGCTGTCCGGTGAGTATGTCAAGCAACTGGACGAACGAGCCGCGGAAATAAGAGCGAAGTGTAACGTTAAGTAATTAAACAGATCGTTCTTTGGCGACTGCGGTCCGCAGCGGACCAAAATTGTAGGGATGGCAGGTACCAAAGGCCCGTGCAGTTCGCGCAATACGTTTCGGCAGCTGGCCAGTTGGAAAAGACGCCCTTAACCTTCATGTCCCGCGCAGGACACAACCAGCAACAATATGACATTCCGGAAACAGTTATTTACCAACCTACACATCGCCTTGTATCGGCCAAGCATTTGTTCAGGATATACCGGAGTTACATAAAGCCCAGTTCAAGACGTGCTTCGTCGGACATCATTTCCATGCCCCACGGGGGTTCCCAAGTGAGCTCTACATCGACTTCCTTAACACCGGCAACCGGTTCGATCGCCTCAACGATCCAACCCGGCATTTCGCCAGCTACCGGGCATCCCGGTGCCGTTAAGGTCATGATGACCTTGACGACATTTTCGTCACTGATGTCAATCGTGTAGATCAAGCCCAAGTCGTAGATATTGACCGGAATTTCAGGGTCATAGACCGTTCTACAGGCGTCAACCACAGGCTCGTACAAAGGATGCTCGATAGTAGATGGAGCAATCAAAGGACTGCCTTCAAACTGTTCGCTTGGGTGGTTCATCTATGCCTCGGGTCTGTTACCTGACGAATTATATAGGGAAAGACCTCGGCACCGTCCAGAGGCGGTATTGTGCCCGAGATGCGGGCACCGTACCGGTTCATTCGTTAATGTCGTGATCAAAGGTTTTTACTTGCCCGTGCGGCATTGCGAACATACGGCGCAATACCAACCAAACGATCAGTGACAAGGCAGCAAAAATTAGAAGCAACACAGGCAATGTTGGCGTCATTCCAGAGATAAGCAACAAAATTCCGGTTGCCGCTCCGCCGACGGCAAATCCCAAAAAGATAAAACCGGGCAGGAACACTTCGAGAATGGCCAGTGAAATGGCGGCCGCTATCCAGATCCACCATGTCAACCAAAATGGATCAGCCATTACTTATTTCCTTTCAGCATGTTAAACGCATTTCCGAATGCTTCTAGCGCGTTTGCAGGGACAACAATAGTCTGAGTTCCGCTGCCGTTACCGAGCGCGTTCAGAGACTCAACCTGTTTCAGCGCGACCTGATATTGCGCGGCCTCCAGCCCGTTTTCTTGGATTGCTTTGGCAACGACACCAGTGGCATAAGCCTCTGCCTCGGCCTGAATACGTCGCGCTTTGGCGCTTTGCTCGGCTGCATAAAGCTCAGCTTCAGCCTGAAGCTCGACAGCACGCTTTTGACCTTCGGCCTCGGTCACTTGCGCGCGACGCGCGCGTTCGGCGTTCAATTGCTGCAACATTGCGTCACGGGTGGCCTGGTCCAGATTCACGTCTAGGATTTCAGCCCGGGTTACTTCGATTCCCCAATCGTCAACTGCAGTTTCAACACTCTCTTGAATGCGTGTTATCAGTTGCGCGCGGTTAGATTGCACTTCATCTAGGTCCATTTTACCGATTTCCGCGCGAACTATTCCCGCCACAGTCGTGGCTATCGCTCCGTCGACATCGCGAATACGATAGACCGTCTTTTCAGGTTCAAGGATACGGTAAAACACCGAAGTGTCGATTTGAACAAGTACATTATCCTTGGTGATCGCATCCTGTGTGGCGTTGGGCAACTGACGCTCTAGAATGGATATCTTATGCCTTGCAACATCTAGAAAAGGAACAATAAAATTAATTCCAGGACCAAGAACAGAGTGCAGACGCCCAAATCTTTCGACAACATATTTTTCGGATTGCGGAACTATTTTTATGCCTTTGAATATAACGGCAATTATGAACGCCGCCGCCAGTAAGTAGATTATGTTTGAAGAAATCAGGCCTATTATCTGGTCTTCGGTCATGTCTGTCCTCTATTATTGTGTACGATAGTATACATTTGGGGATTGAGTCAGCAGATATCAACTCTGGTTGGAATTGAGGTCGCAACGTTGAAAGTTACTAAGCTGATCATGTCAAACGAAATACCCGTGAAGTGATTGCTTTGCATCCTGTTCTGACTGCGATATCGGACGGTAATGAAGCTGATTATTGATACAGACCCCGGAATTGACGACGCAATGGCAATTGCATACGCAGCAGCCGCGCCAGAAATTGACTTGATCGGTCTTACAACCGTATTCGGAAATACTCTGATCGACCAGTCCAGCCGAAATGCCAGGTTTCTGTTGGATAAACTCAATCTAACCGTACCTGTTTCTCAAGGTGCGTCTTGGGCTTGGGGTAGGGACAGCCATCGCGCTTCGGTACATGTTCATGGCCCAGAGGGATTTGGGGACGTTACAGACATTCCCGACCTTGGCAAAAACCACCACATGCCTGCAGCCGAGTATCTGGTCGAGATGGCCCGACGCCACAAAGGTCAATTGACAGTTTGCGCCGTGGGTCCATTGACCAATATCGCCGACGCAATCGCGCTTGATCCTGCGTTCTCGTCCAATTTGGCGAGATTGGTGATTATGGGAGGTGCGGTATTTTGCCGAGGCAATGTCACGCAACACGCCGAGGCCAATATACACAATGACCCCATTGCTGCGCAGGCTGTTTTTGACAGGCCTCCTGAGACGGTTTTGGTCGGTCTGGATGTCACAATGCAAACCCTTTACCAAGGTTCGGATTTCGATGCTTTAGCCAAGCAGTCCCCGGATTTCGGAGGGTTTTTGCGCGATATTTCGGACTTCTACCTTAGGTTTTATCAGGACATAGCTGATCAGGATGGCTGTGGATTGCATGACTCGACCGCAGTAATTGCCTGTAGTCACGAGGATATGTTCGAGACTGTCGAAACGGGCATGAGAGTTGTTCAGGACGGTCCAAGCGTCGGTCAGACCGTACCCGACCCCAATCGGCCAGCGATAAAAGTGTGTCAAGATCTCGACGCTGTGGGAGTGGTTAATCTGTTCACAGAGCGGTTAGGTTCACTTCCCTGACGGGTTGCAATGCCTCGACAGATGAGGCAAAGCCTGCCCGTTCTGGACCCGAGGCATAACGATGACTGACCGTTTCTCATTTGATTTGAAAGCAACAGATGGAAAGGCCAGAACCGGCGTAATTCATACGCCAAGGGGTGAGGTTCGGACACCTGCTTTCATGCCTGTTGGCACTGCCGGTACTGTGAAAGCGATGATGCCAGAAAGCGTGCGCGCAACCGGGGCTGACATTCTATTGGGAAATACGTACCACCTGATGTTGCGCCCTACAGCGGAACGTATAGATCGTCTTGGCGGATTACATAAGTTCATGAATTGGGACTTACCGATCTTAACAGACTCGGGCGGATTTCAAGTAATGTCTTTGGCCGGGCTGCGCAAACTTACAGAAAAAGGTGTCACCTTCAAATCTCACATCGATGGTTCGAAACATGAGCTTACCCCGGAACGTTCGATGGAGATTCAACGTTTGTTGGGTTCTGACATCGTTATGTGTTTCGATGAATGCCCAGCGTTGCCAGCGGACCGCCATCGCATCGCGGAATCGATGCGCCTGTCTATGCGATGGGCAGAAAGGTCGCGTGACGCATTTGGAGAAAGACCAGGCCACGCTCTGTTCGGCATAATGCAGGGTGGTTTGGAACAGGATCTAAGACAGGAGAGCGCCGAAGCACTGACGTCTATCGGCTTTGAGGGTTACGCTGTAGGCGGTCTGGCGGTTGGGGAAGGGCAACAAGCCATGTTTGGCTGTCTTGATTATGCGCCCGGTTTTCTGCCTGTCGATAAACCACGTTATTTGATGGGAGTGGGGAAGCCAGACGACATCGTCGGCGCTGTTGCCCGTGGAATTGATATGATGGATTGCGTACTTCCATCTCGCTCTGGCCGTACCGGACAAGCGTTTACACGTTTTGGTGTCGTGAATATTAAAAATGCGCGTCATGCTGACGACCCGCGACCGCTGGATGAAGAATGTAGCTGCCCTGCTTGCTCAAACTATTCACGGGCGTATTTGCACCACGTGTTTCGCGCAAATGAAATGATCTCGGGAATGTTGCTGACATGGCATAATTTGCATTATTTTCAGAAGATTATGCATGGAATGAGGAATGCGATCGGAAATGGTACGTTTTTGTCTTGGCAAGAAGAATTCTATTCCAAAAGAGAACAAGGCGATATCGAGCCGTTGTGACCCATTAATCGAAGAAAATTGCCGGATATGTGCGCTTGATGCCTTGCAGTCGGTTCGACCTCGGGTCATTCTTAAGCCCAACAGGTGATGGTAAGGTTGAAATGTGGCGCGAACCGCCCCACCTTTACCGTCCAAGACAGGAGACGGCCGGGAGTTGCCTCGATGAGGGACCAGAGCCGTCTTGCCAACGATAAGGATAGAGCATGCAAGAGCCTCTGAACTCCTCATACCCAGTACTGCCACTGCGCGATATTGTTGTGTTTCCACACATGATCGTCCCACTTTTCGTGGGCCGAGACAAATCTGTCCGCGCCCTGGAAGAGGTTATGCAGGATGACAAGCAAATACTATTGTCCAGCCAAGTAGACCCGGGCGAAGACGACCCGGATACAGACGGCATTTACCGTTCAGGAGTGCTGGCCAACGTACTGCAATTACTGAAATTACCGGATGGTACAGTCAAAGTTCTGGTCGAAGGTCAGGCTCGGGTTCAAATCACAGAATTTCTCGAAAATGAGGATTTCTTTGAGGCTCGTGCGGAATATCTGACGGAGATTCCGGGTGACGTGACTACCACGGAAGCGTTATTACGGACCGTCGCAGATGAATTCGAGCGTTACGCCAAAGTTCGCAAGAACATCCCCGAAGAAGCGTTGACAGCAGTTGGCGAAACGACGGAGCCAGCCAAATTGGCTGACTTGGTATCAGGTCATTTGGGTATCGAGGTTGAGCAAAAGCAAGAATTGCTGGAAACGCTATCTGTAAGTGAGCGGCTCGAAAAGGTTTATGGCCTGATGCAGGGCGAAATGTCTGTTTTGCAGGTCGAGAAAAAGATCAAAACACGCGTCAAATCACAGATGGAGAAAACACAGCGCGAGTACTATCTGAATGAGCAAATGAAGGCGATTCAGAAAGAGCTTGGCGATGGCGAGGATGGAAGTAACGAAGTCGCCGAACTGGAAGCTAAGATCGCAGAAACCAAGCTGTCTAAAGAAGCCCGGGAAAAGGCCGAAGGTGAGTTGAAAAAACTCCGCAATATGAGCCCGATGTCGGCCGAAGCTACTGTAGTTCGGAACTATCTAGATTGGATTCTT
Organism: Ruegeria sp. BHSA163; assembly: GCF_059613365.1. Lineage (NCBI taxonomy): Bacteria > Pseudomonadati > Pseudomonadota > Alphaproteobacteria > Rhodobacterales > Roseobacteraceae > Ruegeria > Ruegeria sp. BHSA163. The sequence continues at coordinate 37,755 of NZ_JBXWSJ010000006.1, read as the reverse complement.
TCTCTGCCGTGGGGCACCAAGTCTCGCGTTAAAAAGGATTTGGGTCGTGCGCAGGATATTCTCGATGCTGATCACTATGGCCTCGAAAAGGTCAAGGAACGGATTGTCGAATATCTGGCAGTTCAACAGCGTTCGAAAAAGCTGAAGGGGCCGATCTTGTGCCTTGTGGGTCCCCCGGGTGTTGGTAAAACCTCTCTCGGTAAATCAGTTGCCAAAGCTACAGGTCGTGAGTTCATTCGCATCTCGTTGGGTGGTGTGCGTGATGAATCTGAGATTCGTGGGCACCGCCGCACCTATATTGGTTCGATGCCTGGCAAGATTATCCAGGCGCTGAAAAAGGCGAAAACTACAAACCCGCTCGTCTTATTGGACGAAATTGATAAGATGGGTCAGGATTTCAGAGGTGACCCAGCCTCGGCCATGTTGGAAGTTTTGGACCCGGAACAGAATAATACGTTTATGGATCACTACTTGGAGGTCGAATATGATCTTTCCAATGTAATGTTCCTGACCACTTCGAACAGTTACAACATGCCTGGGCCTTTGTTGGACAGGATGGAAATTATCCCGCTTGCTGGTTACACTGAGGATGAAAAAAGCGAGATCGCCAAACAGCACTTGATCAGCAAGCAGATCAAAAACCACGGGCTGAAAGCAAAGGAATTTGATCTGACTGACGAGGCGCTGCAGTCGATTATCCGTACCTACACGCGGGAAGCAGGAGTGCGGAACCTTGAACGTGAGATCGCCAAAGTAGCGCGAAAATCACTGACCAAGATCATCAAGAAAGAAGCGGAAACCGTGACGGTTACGCCTGACAATCTTGATGAATTCCTTGGCGTGCCCAAATATCGCTACGGCTTGGCGGAGCAAGACGATCAGGTTGGTGTGGTGACTGGCTTGGCGTGGACCTCGGTTGGAGGCGACCTGCTGCATATTGAGGCTCTTAAACTGCCCGGTAAGGGCCGGATGAAGACCACCGGTAAGCTGGGTGATGTGATGAAGGAGTCCATCGACGCGGCTTCGTCTTATGTTAGGTCCGTTGCGCCTGAAATAGGGGTGAAACCGCCGAAGTTCGACAAGATTGATATCCACGTGCACGTGCCTGACGGAGCGACCCCCAAGGACGGTCCAAGCGCAGGACTGGCTATGGTAACGTCAATTGTTTCGGTTCTGACGGGCATCCCAGTACGTAAAGACATTGCCATGACGGGCGAAGTGTCCTTGCGTGGGAACGCAATGCCGATAGGCGGATTGAAAGAAAAACTGTTGGCGGCGCTGCGCGGTGGAATAAAGACTGTGCTGATACCGGAGGAAAATGCAAAGGATTTGGCTGAAATCCCGGATAACGTTAAGGACGGGCTTGATATTATTCCGGTAAAACATGTTTCGGAAGTTCTAGAGCATTCGTTAGTCCGCAAGCCCGAACCTGTAGAATGGGACGAGGCGGCAGAAGAGGCGGCTGCGGCTGCGACCAAGTCCGCAGACACAGGTGGGCAGACGGCGACTGCTCACTAATATTCGCAACATAGTACTTTCAAAGGCGGGCTTAATGCCCGCCTTTTTTGACTGCCCAAAGGTTGCAACTCTAAACCACGGCCCCTCAGAATCTATGTATAACGCTCCGTGGTGTTTGACTGGCATGACGTTAATCCTGCCGATCATGAAGTTGATATGATATCAATGCGTTGCGGACAAATTTTCACTCGCTCATAATTCTAGAAGAATCTTTGAGAAACCATCAAAAGTAATTTCTCGATAAAACATCCACTCGTCGCCAGACAAAAGGAATTTGCTCAAAAAGATTAATCTAATCGTTCTGAAATGTCTCGCGGTCCAGAAAACCTCGAAAACAGGAAAAAACTTTAAAACGCCGCTTGACGATACCGGGGTTGAGCCATAATACACCCCAACGTTCAGCAATGAACGGGCAGTGGGCGGTTGTAGCTCAGTTGGTTAGAGTACCGGCCTGTCACGCCGGGGGTCGCGGGTTCGAGCCCCGTCAACCGCGCCATCGCTGCCAGCCTTAGATCCGGGCAAATGGATCGGACATAGACCCAAAATGCGCGGTTGTAGCTCAGTTGGTTAGAGTACCGGCCTGTCACGCCGGGGGTCGCGGGTTCGAGCCCCGTCAACCGCGCCATCATTAATTCAAACTGAATTACAAATTGTGCGCACCCGAAGTATGGGGCCGTGGTGGCAATGTGAATTGGTGTCGGCAATAAATCGTTAGTTCACACTTTGTTCTAAATTTTTTGTTGGAGACTCAGTGCCGCTCGCCTATTTCTAAGACACTTATGTTTTGGGGGCCGAAATGGCTGAACTAAAGAATATTGAGGTGCGTGGCGCACGCGAGCATAACCTCAAAAGCATTGATGTTGATATTCCACGTGACCAGCTTGTCGTGATTACAGGGCTTTCTGGTTCGGGTAAGTCTTCATTGGCCTTCGACACCATTTATGCCGAGGGCCAACGCCGCTATGTCGAAAGCCTTTCGGCTTATGCGCGGCAATTTTTGGATATGATGGAAAAACCAGATGTGGATCACATCAGCGGTCTTTCACCTGCTATTTCCATTGAACAGAAAACGACTTCGAAGAACCCTCGCTCGACGGTGGGCACTGTAACGGAAATTTACGATTACATGCGCCTGCTGTTTGCACGTGCCGGGACTCCCTTTAGCCCGGCAACGGGGCTGCCAATCGAAGCGCAGCAGGTGCAAGATATGGTGGATCGAATAATGACGATGGAGGAGGGGACACGCGGCTACCTTCTTGCTCCAATCGTCCGTGATCGGAAGGGAGAGTATCGAAAAGAGTTTCTAGAGCTTAGAAAACAAGGATTCCAACGCGTTAAGGTCGACGGCGCGTTTTACGAGTTGGATGAACCACCGACGCTGGACAAGAAGTTTCGCCATGATATCGACGTGGTGGTAGACAGACTTGTGGTGCGCGAGGGCATGGAAACCCGATTGGCCGACAGTTTGCGAACCGCGCTGGACTTGGCCGATGGCATCGCGATTCTTGAAACGGCTCCGCGCGAGGGCGATCCGGAACGTATCACATTCAGCGAAAATTTTGCTTGTCCGGTCAGTGGTTTTACGATCCCGGAAATCGAACCTCGGTTATTTTCTTTCAATGCGCCATTTGGGGCCTGCCCGGACTGTGATGGTTTGGGAGTCGAATTGTTTTTTGACGAACGGCTGGTGGTTCCGGATCAAACCCTACAGCTTTTTGATGGTGCGCTGGCGCCGTGGCGAAAGGGAAAATCACCCTATTTCCTGCAGACAATCGAAGCAATAGCGCGCCATTATGAATTTGATAAGAACACACCTTGGAAGGACTTACCTGCCAAAGTTCAGCAGGTTTTCTTGCGAGGATCAGGCGAAGAAGAAATCCAGTTTCGGTACGACGAAGGCGGGAGAGTGTATCAGGTCACGCGCAGCTTTGAAGGCGTCATTCCAAATATGGAACGCCGCTATCGCGAGACAGACAGTGCCTGGATCCGCGAGGAATTCGAGCGTTACCAAAACAATCGGCCCTGCGGGACCTGCAACGGATATCGGCTTCGGGCCGAGGCTCTTGCGGTCAAATTAGCGGGCCTGCATGTTGGGCAAGTGGTCGAGATGTCAATCCGCGAAGCGCTGGATTGGATAGAGGACGCTCCAAATCATCTCAGTAGCCAGAAAAACGAAATTGCTCGTGCGATCTTGAAAGAAATACGTGAAAGGCTTGGGTTTCTGAATAACGTAGGTCTGGAATACCTTACGCTTTCACGTTCAAGTGGCACATTGTCAGGTGGTGAAAGCCAGCGCATCCGTTTGGCCAGCCAGATCGGCTCGGGGCTGACTGGTGTGTTGTACGTTTTGGATGAACCTTCGATCGGGTTGCATCAACGTGATAATGACCGCCTTTTGGGGACACTCAAGAACCTTCGAGATCAAGGTAATACGGTGATTGTTGTCGAGCATGACGAAGAAGCAATCCGTGAAGCCGACTATGTTTTTGATATCGGCCCAGGAGCTGGAGTGCATGGAGGCCAGGTCGTGAGCCATGGCACGCCTGATCGCATCGCGGGGGATGCAGCTTCTATAACTGGGCAGTATTTGTCGGGAACGCGAGAGATTGCCGTGCCGGCCGAAAGACGCAACGGCAAGAAACACAAGGTTACGGTGGTTAAGGCGACCGGGAACAACCTTAAAAACGTGACTGCGGAATTTCCACTTGGCAAATTTGTGTGCGTGACGGGTGTCTCTGGTGGAGGTAAATCTACCTTAACAATCGAAACCTTGTTCAAGACGGCCTCGATGCGCCTTAATGGTGCACGTCAAACACCAGCCCCCTGCGAAACGATAAAAGGTCTTGAATATCTGGACAAGGTTATCGACATCGACCAGCGTCCCATCGGGCGGACTCCTCGTTCAAATCCAGCCACTTATACCGGGGCTTTTACCCCAATCCGCGATTGGTTCGCAGGCCTGCCCGAGGCGAAGGCGCGTGGGTACAAGCCAGGTCGGTTCAGCTTTAATGTCAAAGGTGGTAGGTGCGAGGCTTGTCAAGGTGATGGTGTAATTAAGATCGAGATGCACTTTTTGCCAGACGTGTACGTGACGTGCGAGACCTGCAAAGGAGCGCGCTACAATCGAGAGACACTGGAAATTAAGTTCAAGGGTAAATCCATCGCGGATGTGCTTGATATGACGGTGGAAGACGCTCAGGAGTTTTTCAAAGCCGTTCCGTCGATCCGAGATAAGATGGATGCTCTGGCGCGGGTTGGGCTTGGATATATCAAGGTCGGGCAACAGGCGACCACGCTTTCGGGCGGTGAAGCTCAACGAGTGAAACTTTCAAAGGAGTTGTCTAAACGTTCGACTGGCAGGACGTTGTATATCCTGGACGAACCAACAACTGGTCTGCATTTTGAAGATGTTCGCAAGCTTTTGGAAGTACTGCATGAACTGGTCGATCAAGGCAACACTGTCGTCGTAATCGAACACAATCTGGACGTGGTTAAGACTGCGGACTGGATCATCGACATCGGCCCCGAAGGCGGAGATGGGGGCGGCCAGATCGTAGCCGTGGGAACACCCGAAGATGTGGCTGATTGCGAACGCAGCCACACGGGTCGATATCTTAAACCAATGCTGGAAGGTCGTGCAGTTGCGGCAGAATAATTCGGATTAGTACAAGATATCCGCGACAGCGCCGATCAAATTAAGCACCTTTTGTGTGTCGGGATCGACACGATAGACATAATTGCCTGCGCGCACGTAATTTCCACGACGGTCCAGACCGTAGCGGAAAGGATCCTCAATCCAAGTATAGTCGCTACCTATCTGGTCTCCGACACGATACCGGTTCTTGACTTGACCAGGTGGAACACACGGTACGGCCTTTTTGGCAAGGCCGGGCGGACAATGCTTCGACTTTGCCACAATAACACCATCTTGCGGTACCGCTCGGTGGACTTCAAAACCCTTGCTCTTACTCTTTCCATTTCCAGCTAACCCAATGGTTGGGCTAATGGCCATCAGCGCGATCGATACTAAAAAGGCGTTAGGTTTCATTTACGCGGTCTCCAACAAGGAATTGTGGATCATATAGCCACTAAAGTTGCTGGATTCCCGCGAATTCTACCCCTTGAGCGGGTTTTCGCCTTGATGCGATCAACTGCGATTGCGTTTTTCATAACGTGGAAGCATCGCACTGAAGTCCATACCCATACCATTCTCGTTTTCTACGAACTGCTCATATAAATTTGTTGCGATGTATCCCATTGGGGTGTCTGCATCCACGCTTTCTGCTGCCTGCTGACTAAGGCGCAAGTCTTTGAGCATGAGTTCGGCGGCGAACCCGGGTTTATAGTCATTGTCGGAGGGGCTTTGAGGGCCGACACCCGGAGCGGGGCAATAGGCGTTCATGGTCCAGCTATAACCAGATGAAGTGCTGACGACATCGAACATTTTTTGCCGGTCCAGTCCTAGCTTGTCTGCCAAGGCAAAAGCTTCGCACGTAGCGATCATTGTCACGCCCAAGATCATGTTATTGCAAATCTTTGCTGCTTGCCCTGCGCCGGATTCTCCGCAGTGAACGGCCTTCTGTCCCATAATATCGAATAACGGGGCAGCTTGGGCAAACGCCGCTTCACTGCCGCCAGCCATAAACGTCAGAGTTCCAGCCGCTGCTCCGCCAATTCCACCCGAAACCGGAGCATCGACAGGAAGAAGCCCAACAGTCTGAGCCTGATTTGCGACAGCACGCGCACTTTCCACGTCAACTGTCGAACAATCCACGAACCCAGCACCCGCTTGCATCACTGGTATGATGTCGTCAGCAACTGCGCGCAAGATTTCGCCATTTGGCAACATAGTGATCACCACGTCCGCGTCCGATGCAGCCTCTGCGCTCGATCCGGCCATCACTACGCCCTCGACGCTTACGCTTGCCATATCAAACCCTACGACTAAGTGCCCCGCCTTTGCCAAATTGGCGGCCATCGGTGCGCCCATATTTCCAAGCCCAATAAACCCAATTTTCATTGCCTACTCCTCCGGAAAACTTAATGCATCCGATCCAAGCGGCTGCAGCATTTTTGAAACCGCTACCGCCGGGACGTTCATGTCGGCAAATTGCCATTGCGGATTGCGGTCTTTGTCGATGATTTGGGCGCGAATTCCCTCTAGGATGTCTCCGTGTTCCATAGCTCTGAAGGTGAACCGGTACTCCAATTCCAGCGCCTTTCGTATGGTCAAACTCGTTCCTCGCAGCCGGTGAAGCATCTCTATCGTGCAGGCAACTGAAAGAGGCGAATTGCGTCGAAGGGCGGTCATCGCCTTGTTCGAAAACTCGGATTCAATGTTGCGTAAATTGTTCAAAATGTCTGACAGGGTCTCTCCATCAAAACACTGATCGATTTCTGCCTGTAGATAGTTAAGAGTCCCAATGGGTGGCGTATGCGCGTGATCGTCTATTATTTCGGCGCGTCCTGAAGCCTCAAGCAACTCGATCAGGTCGGGCCAGTTTATTTGCGGGATAAAGTAGTCCGCGAAACCAACAAGGATCGCGTCTGCCGGACCCATGCGATACCCGGTAGTGCCCAGGTATTCTCCTAGTCTTCCTGGCGCAAGTGCAAGCATGAGCGATCCGCCAACGTCGGGCACCAAACCAATCGAGCATTCGGGCATCGCAATCTGAGAACTTTCTCCTACCACTCTGTGGCTTCCGTGGCATCCGATCCCAACGCCACCGCCCATGGTGAAGCCCTGCAAAAAACTGATTACGGGCTTGGGGTACTCAAATATCAGCGCATTCAATCGATACTCATCGCGCCAAAAAGTCTGACCAAAAGAAAAATCTTCTTTAGTGCCAGTTTCGTAAAGTTCCGCGATATCACCACCGGCGCAAAAGGCCTTTTCCCCTTCTGCATCCAGAATAACCAGATCCACATCGTCGTCCTCGCGCCAGTTGCGCAGGGCGCTATCGATAGCCATACACATATCATAGCTGAGGGCATTCAGCGCCTTATGACGGGTCAAAGTAATACGCCCGGCGCGTCCTGTCGTTCGAATATCGATGTCCGGCATTGAGTCCTCAGCGATTTTTCAACATCTGCCGCGCGACGATGACGCGCATTATTTCATTGGTGCCTTCCAAAATCTGATGCACGCGCAAGTCACGTACAAGTTTTTCGATCCCGTAGTCGGCAAGGTAACCATACCCGCCGTGAAGTTGCAGACACTGATCGACAATTTTCGAGCCCGTCTCGGTAACGAACTTTTTGGCCATGGCGCAGAACTTGGTGGCGTCCGGTGCACCCTGATCCAGCTTCCATGCTGCATGACGCAGAAACGTGCGGGCTGCTTGCAAATCGATTTCCATATCTGCAAGGCGGAATTGCAAGGCCTGAAACTGATCAATTGATTGACCGAATGCTTTTCGTTCCGACATGTACTGAAACGTCATGTCCAAACCGTTTTGCGCCGCCCCCAGGGAACAGGATGCGATATTCAACCGGCCGCCATCCAGCCCCATCATCGCGTATTTAAATCCATCGCCCTCAGATCCAATAAGATTTCCCGAGGGAATTTTGCAATCGTCGAACTGAACTTGAGCCGTCGGCTGGCTCTTCCAACCCATCTTTTGTTCAAGGGCTCCAAAGCTTAGGCCGGGTGTTCCATCTTCCACGTAAACAGAAGATATCCCCTTGGGCCCGTTCTCACCGGTACGAACCATGCAAACATATGCGTCAGAGTAGCCACCCCCTGAAATGAAGGCTTTGGTACCATTCAATGTATAGCCTTCGTTTGTTCGTTCTGCGCGCGTTTTCAAAGCAGCTGCGTCGGACCCTGAACCGGGTTCCGTCAAGCAATAGCTGAGAACGGTGTTGAGACTAAGAACATCCGGCATTATCCGCGACTTCAACTCATCATTGGCGAAGCTGTCTAGCATTTTGGCGCACATGTTGTGGATCGACAGAAACGCCGCCACGGAAGGGCACGCCATGGAAAGGGCTTCGAAAACAAGCGTCGCATCTAGTCGCGTTAACCCAGAACCCCCGGCTTGTTCCGAGACATAGAGTCCGCCGAAACCGAGTTCACCAATCTGTGGCCAAAGCTCTTTAGGGATCGTGCCGTCGGCTTCCCACTGTCGAGCAAATGGCGCGATGTGCTCTTGCCCAAATGCGTGTGCCATGTCGAATATGGCTGTCTGTTCCTCGGTCAGCGCGAAATCCATGGCGGAAAATCCCTGTTGCTGGTGGAATTGAACAAGTGTTTTATTATTCAATCCTTACAGAACTTTTGCAATGACAGCAAACCATCCAGTCAAGTTTCGGGAACTCCCATGATGCGCTATAATGCAGGCATTGTTGCAAACAAATTTACGGAGGCATTGATGTCCAATTTCAAAATGGCAGTAGTCGCCATTCACGGCATGGGAAGCCAGCATAATCCGCAGAACCAACCTCCGTCGTCCACGCCCACATTTTCAAAGGATCTACGGAAGAAAGTTGCTAGAGAAGTTGGCTCGGACATGGACAAAGTGAACTGGCAAGAAGTTGTTTGGGCTCAGATTTTGCAGGGACGACAAAAGGGATACCTACGTAAGATCAATCGGAGCCTGGGCTATGACAAGTTGCGCGAATTTGTTGTCTGCAACTTGTCGGATGCGGCGTCTTATCGTCCTACTCCTGATGGAGGTGACAAGATTTACGCCGCAATTCACGAAAAAATAGAGCTCGTGATGCGGGTCATCCGGCATTAGATCGGGGACCACGCCCCGATTTTAATCGTAGCCCACTCACTGGGCGGTCACATAATGTCGAATTATATTTATGACAAACAACGACACTTGAGGCACGGTGGACCGCCAACAGAACCCACGCCAGTTGAAAACATGCAAACAGTGGCCGGCATCGTGACATTTGGCTGCAACATCCCAATTTTCCTGTTTGCCTATCCCGAAAACGAAATTTATCCGATCATGGCACCAAACCGGGATCTGCCGCCTGCGCTGCGGTTTCGGACCTGGTGGTACAACTACTATGATCGTCACGATGTTTTGGGCTTTCCATTAGGCAAAAGTGCTCCGAGTTACGAACAATTGGCCAGAGACAGGGCGCTGAGAGATAAGCCAATAAATGCTGGTAAGATTTTCACATCTTGGAACCCGTTTTCGCACAACGGCTACTGGAAAGATCGGGATTTGTACGAGCCGGTAGCGGACCGCATCAAAGACATTCTTGCGCGGGTCTGACTTTAGAGGTCAGCGTGGAATTCCTGGATCAAGTGCTCGACTACCGCTTTGCCCGGATCGGCCCCGCTGGCGGCAGCCTCGGCATGTACGCGGCGTTGACGGGTTGCCGAGGTTCCGTTTTCCGCGATTTGACGCAATCGGGCAAGTTCAGACATGGTGCCCAAAGCTTCGGCATCTTCTGCCAGCATGCCCATCAATTCACCCATAAGCTCGGCCATTGGTTTAATCGAACGGTCCCCAAAATCAATCAAACCTTCGCCAACGCCGTAACGCTGGGCGCGCCACCGATTTTCTCCAATTAAGAAACGGTCATACTGCCGCCACCTAAGGTTTCGTGCCTTCAGGCGGCATAGCATTCGGGTAAGAGCCTGATTGAGTGCGGCCAATGACAAGGTATGTTCCAGTCTGGGTTGAACATCCATGATACGAGTTTCAAGGGTTGGAAACCGATGTGAGGGTCGCAAATCCCACCAAATTTTGGTGGTATCTTCGATCACTCCCAGTTCGACAAGTGCACCGGTGGTCCGTTCATATTCAGCCCAACTTCCAAAGATAGGCGGCAGACCCGTACGCGGTAGATTGTCAAATACGGTTAATCGGTAAGAAGACAAACCAGTATCTTCGCCGCTCCAGTAGGGAGAGGAGGTGGATAGCGCCAACAAATGAGGCAGGAAATATGAAAGCTGAGGCATTAGATCAGCCCGCAGGGCCGGGTCCTCGATGCCGACATGCACATGCATCCCGCAAATCAGCATACGGCGCGCGACGCCGCCCAAAGCATGTTGCAACGCGTCGTATCGTTCCTTGCGGGTGTGGTGCTGGTCCTTCCAATTGGCAAATGGGTGACAGGAAACAGCAATAGGTGCCAGATTATATTCCGCAGCCCGTTTGGAGACACAAGAGCGCAGGCGCTTTAAGTCTTCTCGCGCGCTCTTAATCGTTACATGAGGTCGCGTCCCAACTTCGATTTGGCACTGCAGAAATTCAGGGCTTACTTGACCTTCAAAATCAGCCTGACATGCGTCCATCAACGCTTCTGGGGCTTCAGCAAGTTGCAAGCTGTCGCGGTCGACCAGCAGGTATTCTTCTTCAATACCAAGAGTAAATTCTTGCTGCATCGCGCTCCCCCGTCGTTCAGGTTAAACCAGTGAATACGGAATTAACCGGTTTGCCAAGGGATTGACGCAGTGCGGCTTGCGAACACCCGGCTCCCACGGGTAAGGAGCATCAATCAGATCATTGCTTGGAGTCACCTGCGTGAAACCCAGAAAATTTCCCCGAATAAATTCTGTCCTTGATCGGATTAGCGTAAAGCTTATCGACAAAGTGACCGAGCGGGAGGAACAAGCGCGTTTGGAGACTTTTGAGCGCGCTGGCGGGTTGGCCAAACCTGCATATGCCCTGTCTCCGGGAATGGAGGGGTTTGATGTAACGCAGCTTCTCGAAGAGTTTTCGACCCATTCACAAGCGCTGGAAGCTTTGAAAGACCCCGCTAAAAATCAAACCGGCTATCGTTCCGGAAATGGCTACTATGACAGTCCGGACGCCGATGCGCTTTATCTGATGATCCGGCGTTTTCGACCAAAGAATGTTGTCGAGGTGGGTTGTGGGAACTCAACCCGGGTGACAAGGCAGGCGATCATTGATGGCGGACTGGAGACGAAAATCACTGCAATAGATCCCTTTCCAAGGGCCGACATAGCGCACGTGGTAGATTCATTTGAACAAAAACGGTTGGAGGAAGTCGATCCTGCGCTTTTCGAAAGACTGGAAGCAGGCGATGTCTTGTTTATAGATTCTAGCCATGTCGTGAGAGTCAGTAACGACGTCGCGCATCTGTTTTGCAGGATCATCCCATCCCTGAAACCAGGTGTTGTTGTTCACGTGCACGATGTTTTTTTACCTTTCGAATACCCCAAGCGCTTTTTCTACGATTGCCCCGGCTGGGGGGAGCAGTACATGCTGCACGCAATTCTTCAATCTGGTTCATTTTCAATGCTTTGGCCGGGTTACTTTCTACAGCAGATGCGGCCAGATGTGGTTGAGGCACTGCCTTTCTTAAAGGACGGTCGAGCGCAAAGTATCTGGGTTCAAATTAAAGAAAATTGAAACCAAAGTGATCCGCTAGCGCAAACCTGCCGTATCCGTCCTCATAACAAGCTGGAGAGGAGAAGACAGCCATGTTCCGCCGTACATTTATGGGCGCAGCCGCCGCACTAGCCTTTGCTATGCCTTTAAAAGCCGAAGCAGCAGACATCGTTGATACCGCTGTATCAGCAGGTTCGTTCAACACCTTGGTCGCTGCCGTCCAAGCTGCTGGTTTAGTAGATACGTTGAAAGGCGATGGTCCATTTACAGTGTTTGCTCCGACGGACGAAGCGTTCGCGGCACTACCAGAAGGTACAGTCGAGTCTTTGTTGTTGCCCGAAAATAAGGATCAGCTCGTCTCGATCCTGACCTACCACGTAGTACCAGCGAAAGTGATGTCAGGCGACATAGCAGGAAAGCGTGCGAAGGTACTTACAGTGCAGGGTGATCGGCTCAGCGTAAACGCGAAAAACGGTGTCAAAGTCAACGATGCTAAAGTCGTAAAGGCTGACATTGAAGCCAGCAATGGTGTCATACACGTCGTAGACGCGGTAATTCTGCCAGAATAATTACTGGTATCCTCTAAAAGGTAAGCCCCGGTCCAGAACGGCCGGGGCTTTCCATTTTGAAAATCCAGCCTGCAGTTAGACCAGTCGTACCTTTGTGCCAACCTTAACCAGCGGATACAGTTCTTCAACGTGCTGGTTGTAGAGGCCAATACACCCAGACGAGCTTTGACGCCCGATCTTGCGAGTATCATGCGTGCCGTGAACCAAGTAAGCCGGCCAAGACAGGTACATTGCGCGGGTTCCTAGCGGATTACCAGGGGCGCCCCCTTCGATACTCACGGGCAGGGATGGATCCCTTTCACGCATGGACGCGGTCGGCGTCCAGCTTGGATTTTCTCGCTTTCTTACAACTTCAGTGTAACCGCGCTTAGTAAGTTCCTCGCTCATTGGAACAGAACTTGGATACAGTTTATAAGTGCCGTCCGGCCCCCAATAATGGACTGCGCGACTGGTGATATCGGCCAACAAACATCCAACTCCGATCTGATCAAAATGATCTTGCCAGCTCTGTTGCGAAAACGACGAAGTGTTGCGACGCACAGGTAATTGCGTGCTGATCGCTTCCTCGTCCTGCGGAAACGCGTCCAGGCTTTGAGCGCGTAAAAGGGTGGGGGTCGCCAAAAGGGACGACACGCCCAGCAAAGCGGAACGACGGGTAATACGGGATTGGGACAATGCTGCCTCCGAGGATAAAATCTGCACAATCGTCAACTTGGCGGCAAACTATTCGCACAAACACTAATTTTCCAGAGTTGTGGTTCTGAATTTCTCGTGATTGCGGCACTTGGGCATTATGCTATCAGTTTTTTGAAAAACTCGGCCAATTTATTTGGCCGAGTTTCGTTTCTTAGGTGAGTGAGAGTGAGTGGTGGTGCTGTCTGGATCAGTCCATGGCTTTGAAGTTGAACTCGCCACCTTCCTTGATCCCGGACGGCCAGCGTGACGTCACAGTCTTAGTACGGGTATAAAACTTAAAGCTGTCGGGGCCATGCTGGTTCAGATCCCCAAACATGGATTTCTTCCATCCACCGAAGGTGTGGTAGGCCAACGGCACTGGAATTGGGACGTTGACGCCAACCATGCCGATGTTGATGCGGCTGGCAAAGTCACGCGCAGTATCACCGTCGCGGGTAAAGATAGCTGTGCCGTTGCCGTATTCGTGATCCATGGCAAGTTTCAGCGCCTCTTCGTAGGATCCCGCACGAACGGTGGAAAGTACCGGGCCAAAGATTTCCTGTTTGTAGATATCCATGTCAGGGGTGACATGGTCGAACAGATGAGGGCCAACAAAGAAGCCGTCCTCATATCCCTGCAAACTAAAGTCGCGGTTATCAACAACCAATTTCGCGCCTTGTTCCACGCCCGAGTTGATCAGCCCAAGAATACGCTGCTTTGCGGCACCTGTAACGACCGGCCCCATGTCCACATCATCACCAGCGGTATATGGTCCAACCTTAAGCTTTTCGACACGTGGTATCAGTTTTTCTATTAGTGCGTCGGCTGTTTCCTCGCCTACCGGAACCGCGACTGAAATTGCCATGCAGCGTTCGCCCGCTGCACCGAAACCAGCACCAACTAACGCGTCTGCCGCTTGGTCCATATCAGCGTCTGGCATAACGATCATGTGGTTTTTTGCACCACCGAAACATTGCGCGCGCTTACCGTTCGCAGTTGCACGTGAATAGATATATTGTGCAATCGGCGTGGATCCGACGAAAGACACACCCTGAATTATTTCGCTATCTAGAAGAGTATCGACGGCTTCTTTGTCGCCATTAACGACTTGGAACAAGCCCTTTGGCAAACCAGCTTCTACAAACAGTTCAGCCAGCATCAGTGGGACAGAAGGGTCGCGCTCGGATGGCTTCAACACCACGGCGTTGCCGCAGGCCAAAGCTGGACCAACATGCCACAACGGCATCATGGCCGGGAAATTGAAAGGCATGATCGAGGCAACAACACCAAGCGGTTGACGCATCGAATACATGTCGATGCCTGGGCCCGCGCTGTCAGTAAATTCTCCCTTAAGCATCTGTGGGGCGCCGATGCAATATTCGATCACTTCCAGACCACGTTGCAGGTCGCCCTTGGCGTCGGGAATGGTTTTACCGTGTTCGCGGCTTAGCGCTTCGGCCAGTTTGTCCATGTCTCGGTTTATCAGGCCGACCATAGCCATCATAACACGTGCGCGTTTTTGCGGGTTCGTTGCACCCCATGCAGGCTGGGCGGCCGCTGCCTGTTCGATGGCCATAGTTGTCTCGTCAGCACTCGCCATTGGGCATTTGTACTGAACTTCACCCGTCGCAGGGTTGAATACATCGTCGAAACGACCAGACGTGCCCGGTACCATCTCGCCGTTAAAAAAATGAGTCAGGTCGTTCATTGCAAACTCCTCAGATAAATTTAGCCGCACAATAGACTTGCAAAAATCCCCCGAACAGAGGCAATGTCTCAAAAGAGCTTTGCAAAAATGCAAAGAGGACAGGAATGACACCAAACTGGGACGACATGCGGATATTCCTGGCGATTGCGCGCGAGGAAAGTCTTTCGGCGGCGGGGCGTATCCTTAAAATTGATCCAGCAACCGTAGGGCGCAGGATTGCCCGCCTCGAGGCGTCTTTGGACACGGTGCTATTCACCAAATCGCAGCAGGGTTACGTATTGACTGCCGCTGGTGAAAGACTGATGGATCATGGGCTTCAAGCGGAAGAGGCGATGCGGAGTGCAGCCGGAGCCGTCGCTGGATCTACAAAGTCTCTGAGTGGTCAAATCAGAATCGGCGCGCCAGACGGATGCGCCAATTACTTACTTCCACAAGTTTGTTCGCGTATCTGCGACGCCAACCCAGACCTCGACATACAAATTCTAGCCTTGCCGCGGATCATCAACCTTTCCCGGCGAGAGGCCGACATGGCGGTAACCGTTAGTGCGCCTACGGCAGGCAGGTTGTTGGTCCAAAAGATAACAGACTACCGGTTGCATGTGGTGGCCAGTCAAAATTACTTGCAACGAAACGCACCCATAATGTCAGGCGATGACCTAAAGCGGCATCGAATGATCGGATACATTCCAGACATGATATTTGATCGTGAGCTGGATTACTTGAATGACCTTGGAATTGACAGGGTTGCCCTGGCATCAAATTCCGTCTCAGTACAGTTGCGGCAGGTGTCGCTGGGATCAGGCCTTTGTGTTGCACATGACTTCACCCTTCCGTTTCATCCCGGACTGCAAAAAATTGTAACGGATCAAGTTAGTTTGACCCGGAGTTTCTATCTGGTTCGGCATCAGGGGGATCAGCGCAACGAACGGCTGAACCGCTTCGCTGGTGAGCTGACGCAAGGCTTGCGCGATGAGGTTACGCGACTTGAGGCAGAAGCTTCACCTTGACAGGTTCATTCATTCCGGCAACGCTTTGTAAAACGGCAAATTATTTCGGAGGTTTTGCATATGCTGGTTCAGGCCATTCTCACATCAAAGGCTACCGATGGGGTGGTGACGATTGAGCCGTCGGCAACAATTTCCGAAGCCGCCAAAATTCTCGCTGAAAAGAGGATTGGCACGGTCGTAGTCTCAGAAGACGGCGGACAAACGGCAATCGGAATTTTATCCGAACGGGATATAGTACGGGAATTGGCTGCAAGCGGCAGTGGCTGTCTGAATAAAACTGTCAGCACCTACATGACCAAGAAGCTTGTGACAGCCAGTCGTCAAGATTCGGTTCAGGATGTCCTCGCGCAAATGACCGAGGGTCGGTTCCGCCACATGCCAATCGTTGAGGACGGTCAACTCCTGGGCATCGTTACCCTTGGCGACGCCGTTAAGGCGCAATTAACCGAGTTGGCCATGGAGAAAGATGCGCTCGAAGGCATGATAATGGGTCACTGACGCTCGCCCGGCTCATGCCGAACCCTTGCACCTATGACAAAGTTGTGTTTGCTTGCGCCGAAATTTTGCTGCGCTGGAGTGTTTGATGCGCGTTGGATTATACCCCGGAACTTTCGACCCGATCACGTTGGGGCATATTGACATAATTCGGCGCGCAACAGCGTTGGTTGATAAATTGGTGATCGGGGTCGCGATCAACCGAGACAAAGGACCTTTGTTTTCTCTGGAAGAACGCGTAGCGATGATCGAGGCTGAATGCGCATTTCTAACAGAACAGACCGGCACCGAAATTGTTGCATATCCGTTTGAAAACCTTCTGATCGACTGTGCGCGGGACGTTGGAGCACAGATCATCGTACGTGGTTTGCGCGCCGTGGCGGATTTTGAGTATGAGTTTCAGATGGTTGGTATGAACCGGGCATTGGATAACTCGATTGAGACTGTCTTTCTAATGGCTGAGGCCCGGCATCAGGCGATTGCATCAAAGCTGGTTAAGGAAATCGCAAGGCTGGACGGTGACGTTTCAAAGTTCGTTACCCCGCGAGTGAATGATGCATTGCGCGAACGGCTTGGCTAAAACTCCGATCGAGCGTGTGAACGTGGGTGAAAGGTCCGTTAGGTTTTTCTCAGCGCCAAAAGGCTAGCCAATCAAGAAAGTCGTACAGTTTTTTGCCCAGAAACAACAAATGTTCGGTTCCTACCAGGGCCACATCCACTACGACGCCCCCAAGAATGAGAACACCTAGCCAGATGGCGATTTGATTGGTCATAGCGGCCCCGAACGAAAACGCCCGCCCAGATAACCTGAGCGGGCAAATAGGTTCAAGCAAAGTCCTTAATTTCAGTTAAGGCGTCCCATTGTAACAGCGACGTCGGCCATCCTTACGGAGAATCCCCACTCATTATCGTACCAAGCCAACACGCGCACCATGCGGTTGTCGACGACACGAGTCTGGTCCGGGGCAAAAATCGAGCTTTCCTCGGTGTGATTGAAATCCGTCGAAACAAGCGGCGCTGGTTCAAAACCTAATACGCGCTGCATGGGCCCTTTGGCGGCTTCTTCGACGATCGCGTTCACTTCTTCAACCGTCACATCGCGCGCGGCGCGAAAGCTGAGGTCGACCGCCGAAACATTTGGTGTAGGGACGCGAATTGCGGAACCGTCCAAGCGCCCTTTGAGATTGGGGAGAACTTCACCCAGCGCCTTCGCGGCACCTGTACTCGTAGGGATCATTGACATCGCTGCAGCACGCGCGCGGTAAAGGTCGCTGTGTCTACGGTCCAGCGTCGGTTGGTCACCGGTATAGGCGTGGATCGTGGTCATAATACCGTGTTCGATGCCTATTCCCTCGTCCAGAACCTTGGCAAGCGGAGCAAGGCAATTCGTGGTGCAGGATCCGTTGGACACCATTCTGTCCTTTGTAGAAAGGCTATTGTGATTGACGCCAAACACTATTGTCTTGTCGACATTCTTTCCGGGGGCTGACAGCAAAACCCTTTGAGCGCCCCGCTCAAGATGCGTCTTGGCCTTATGGCCATCGTTGAATTGGCCAGTGCATTCCAGAACGACGTCACAGCCTTCCCAGTCCAGTTCGTTCAGTTCGTATGTCGAAAACATCTCCATAGGGCCGCGGCCAAGGTCCATGGTGCTACCGCTGATGGAAATGTCACGAGGAAAGCGCCCGTGTATGCTGTCGTATTTCAAGAGGTGCGCAGATGTTTCAAGGGGGCCGGTTGCGTTGACCTTGATCACTTCAATGTCGTTGCGGGCCGAAGCCGCGATGTGGGAGAGAGTACAACGGCCAATCCGGCCAAAACCATTTATACCGACCTTAATGGTCATACGACGCCTCCAAATTCGCTTGCGTTAATGGCCATATAGCGACGAAACCAATTTCCCAAAAGAGTAAAAACGTCATATTTCTAAGGTGTTAGCGCAAACTTGCGCCGATTGCGCTAACGCTTGCGCTAATCTTTGAATCAGTTAGGGTCCAGGTGCGACGGATGAGACGAAGGAAAGCGCAATGAGTGGTCTTTTGGCCCTGTTAGACGACGTGGCGGGAATTGCAAAAGTAGCCGCGTCTTCGGTCGACGACGTAGTAGCGGCGGCAGGTAAGGCAGGGGCCAAGACTGCAGGTGTCATTATTGACGACGCGGCTGTTACACCAAAGTACGTTCAGGGATTTGCTCCGGCTCGGGAATTACCGATCATCTGGCGTATCGCTCGGGGCTCGGTCTTCAACAAAATAGTTCTCTTGCTTCCGGTCGCTTTGTTACTTGCTAATTTTGCTCCTTGGATGATCACGCCATTGCTGATGATAGGGGGGTCATATCTATGTTTCGAAGGCGCGGAAAAGATATTCCACGTCCTATTTCCACATGGCAGCCATGAAATTGACGAAGATATGAAAGTCCGCGACCCAGGACATCTTGAAGAGCAAAAGGTCAAAGGAGCCATCAAAACAGATTTTATTCTGTCTGCTGAAATTATGACGATAGCACTGGCAGCTATCGAAGCGCCGAATCTATGGATGCAAGCAGCCACCCTCGCGGTAGTGGGAATTGGTGTCACGGTTGCCGTTTATGGATCCGTCGCGCTGATCGTGAAGATGGATGATGTGGGGCTGTTTTTGGCAAAGTCCGCGCATACACCAATTGGCCGCGGCATGGGGCGCGGACTTGTCAAGGCGATGCCTGTCGTAATGAAGGTTCTTTCGGTCGTTGGGACCGCCGCCATGCTATGGGTTGGCGGGTCAATAATAATCCATGGGCTTGAGGTTTTGGGTTTTGGGTGGCTGGGCCACCACATCCATGACTGGGCTCATGCAATTGGCCATTCGGTCACGGATCAGTGGACCGGGGTTGTCGAGTGGGTTTCCAAGGCGACAATGGACGGTATTTTTGGCCTAGCTTGGGGTTTTGTCCTGATCCCAATCGCGACCAAAGTGGTCGGACCCATGCTGTCCAAGAGGTCCGAGACGCATTGAAAACGGGCGGTCAAAGCCGCCCGTGACCAGTTGAAACTGCTCGTCACAACTTACAGTCCTAGAAGACCCTTTACTTTGGCAACCGCAGACGCAGCTATAATGTCGAAATGTTTGTATAAATCCCCGGCAGGGGCGGAGGCTCCGAAACTTGACATACCGATGAAGCCTGCTTTGGCCTCTCGTCCGCGCTCTCCAAGCAGCCATCGGTCCCAGCCTCCGGCCCGAACAGCCGCTTCGATGCCTACTCGCACTGGGCCACCGGGCAGAACGCGCTTTCGATAGGCTTCCTCCTGCTGAGCGAACAGCTCCATGCATGGCATAGAAACAACGCGGGTGCCGATACCTTCGGCTTCAAGCATCGCCTTAGCTTCTATCGCCAGCGAAACTTCGGAACCAGTGGCGATAAGAATTGCCTGCCGTTTACCTTCGGCTTCAGCCAGAACATAAGCGCCTTGCGCGGTCAGGTTCTTGGCCTTGTGCTGGGTTCTTACCGTTGGAACACCTTGACGCGTCAGTGAAAGAACCGACGGACTTGTTTTGAAGGTTAGCGCCAACTCCCAAGCTTCGGCAGTTTCAACAGTATCCGCTGGCCGGAAAACGTAAGTATTCGGTGTCGCGCGGGAAATTGCCAGATGTTCGACCGGTTGGTGGGTAGGACCGTCCTCGCCCAAACCAATCGAGTCATGCGTCATGACAAAAACAGTGGGCACTTTCATAAGCGCCGCAAGTCTCATTGATGGGCGAGCATAGTCAGTGAACGCCATAAATGTACCGCCGTAGGGGCGTATTCCACCATGCAAGGCCATTCCGTTCATCGCGGCGGCCATGCCGTGTTCGCGTATTCCGTAGTGGATATATCGACCCTTACGGTTTTCCGGCAGGAAAACGCTCATATCAGCAGACTTAGTGTTATTGGATCCTGTCAGGTCTGCAGACCCACCGATGGTTTCAGGCATGATAGGGTTTACGACATTCAGAACCTTTTCAGAGGATGCTCTTGTGGCCAGTTTAGGCTGTTCCTCAGAAATCTGTTTTTTGAAAGACCGAATAGCCGCAGACAGCTTTTTCGGTGCTTCGAAACTGTAGGCCCGATTAAACTCTTCCTGCTTACGTTCTGACAAAGTGGCAAATCGTTCTTCCCACGCTGCACGTTCAGTCGCGCCCCGGGCTCCAATTGCTTCCCACGCGGTTTTGACGCTTGCCGGAATGTCGAAAGCATCGTGAGGCCAGCCATAGCCCTCTTTCGCAGCTTTCAACTGATCTTGATCCGTCAGCGCGCCGTGGCCTTTTGACGTATCTTGCGCAGCGTGGCCTAAGGCGATGTGACTTTCGCACGCAATCATGGTGGGCTTGCTTGATTTTTTCGCCGCGACGATGGCTGCGTCGATCGCTTGAGGATCGTGACCATCAATTTCGATTACATGCCAACCTGAAGCCTCAAAGCGTTTAACCTGGTCCGTGCGGTCCGCCATATCCACAGTACCGTCGATGGTGATATTGTTGTTATCCCAAAACACAATAAGCTTGCTCAGCTCATGCCTACCAGCCAGAGTAATGGCTTCTTGGCTAACGCCCTCCATCAGGCAGCCGTCCCCGGCGATCACGTAGGTGTAGTGATCCACAACCTTTTTTCCGTAATGCGCGCGCTGAATTTCTTCGGCCATGGCAAACCCAACAGCGTTCGCAATCCCCTGACCAAGTGGTCCGGTTGTCGTCTCGACGCCATCGATCAGAAAATTTTCAGGATGACCGGCGGTTTTGGCGCCCAACTGCCGAAAGTTTTTAATTTCTTCTATCGTCACATCCGCATGACCGGTGAGATACAGCAGAGAGTATACCAGCATCGATCCGTGCCCCGCGGACAGAATGAAACGGTCGCGATCGGGCCAGTTCGGCACCGACGCATCAAATTTCAAGTGCTTTTCAAACAGTACAGTTGCTACGTCGGCCATGCCCATGGGCATACCGGAATGGCCTGAATTGGCAGCAGCGACGGCATCAAGGGTTAAGGTGCGAATAGCCGCAGCTTTGTTCCAATGTTCGGGGTTGGCATTTCGCAGCGCAGTAAGGTCCACGGGCGTTGTTCCTTTGGATTACAAGCAGATCGGGCGCTGAATACCACTCACCCTCCAAAGTGCAAGTGGAACTGGTCGTTCCAAACTGCGAACGCTTGAAGAGTGCAATCCAAACCCTTGAAAGCAAACAGTAGGTATTTTCCAACACATTCAGTTAGACTAGGTCAAATTATCGCCACCCGTGATTCGGTCTGGCGCTAAACAGAACGAACCTTGGTTAAGAGGTGACAGGCGCATGAGCCAAATTGAGGAACTACAACGACGTATCATGGCGGCAATGGAGCGCATTGGCTCTGGGGTTGAGGCGTTGGACAAACCGATCTCACCCAGCGGTGATTATGATCAGGAACTAAAGTCTGCATTGGAGGAAGAGCGTCTCGCTAATGCGCAGTTGGAAGAGCGGTTAAAAGCTCTCAAGGATCGTCACGATCAAGAAACTGACGCTATGCGTGCTGATATCGAAAAGTTACGCGGTCAATCCAACTTAGATGGTGAGAACGCTCAATTGCGTGCTCAACTCGAGGAAGCCACATCCAAGCTGGCAACTGTTGAAGCCGCTCGCGAAGACTTGGCCGAAGCCAAAGCAGCACTGGAAAATACAACAAAAATAGAAGAGTTGACGGCCGAAATTGAATCTTTGCGTTCTCTGAAAGGCGCAGCAGAGGAGGCGGCGGCGCTGAGAAACGAACTTGAAGAACTGACCCCGCTAGCAGATCGCGCTGAAGAGTTGCAGGCCGAAGTGAAAGCCTTACGTGCGTCTACGGCTGACACGGAGCGGTTAGGCGATTTGAACGCCGAGCTTGAGATGTTGCGCGCAGAACGCACAAGCCATGGCGCCGCCATGTCCCGTTTGGACGACGACCTGCAGCGGCTGCGCAAGGCAAATGAGGAGTTACGAGGCACTGTGGAAGAGTTGCGGTCTGCTGCTCAACAGGGTGTTACAGACGCGGCGCTTTTGAATCGTGCGACGGCTGCGGAGTTGGAAGCGACCAGAGCTGCCCGCGCGTCGGACGCAGCTGAGGCCCATGCTGTTCTGGCGCGACTTGAACCGCTGCTGAACCAGGCCAACTTGGCGGAAGGAGAAGTTGAGTGATGCCCGAAGTGACAATTCATATCGGCGGCCGAGGTTTTGAGGTGTCTTGTAGGGACGGCGAAGAAGCGTTTTTACAAGCGGCAGCAAAGTTGCTGGATGACGAAGCTCAAGTTCTGTCGGACCAAATTGGGCGTATGCCTGAATCGCGCATGTTGCTAATGGCAGGTCTTATGCTTGCCGACAAATCGGCCAGTCAGGAAGATCGCGTCAAAGCGGCTGAAGCCAAGTTGACCGAAGTAGAGGCGGAACTGAACAAAATGCGTAATGTGCCCAAGCCGGAACCCGAACGCATCGAGGTGGCAGTTGTACCACCATCTGTCACTGATACGTTGGCCGAAATGGCGGCACGTGCTGAAGCTTTGGCAGCCGTCATAGAAGAAAAATCTAAAGTATGACGCTCGTGCGCTCGATCGCGGCAAGCTTGATTTTGGCTTCGCTCGGATTTGCGGCCACGGCCCAAATCGACATCTTGTCAGTCACGTTTTCCTGTGAAGACAACACAGAAATCCCAGTTTCATACTTCAATGCCACCGACGGATCTGGTGCTGCTGCCATGGTGATTGACGGTGAACTAATAGCAATGCGCCAAGCCGAAAGCGGCTCTGGCGTTCGCTATATCTCGGAAGGTGCAGAGGGCACCTATACCCTACGTTCGAAAGGCTGGGACGCTTTGATCTCGTATCAGGCGTCCGGCAACACTGCACCAGAACAGCTGTTACTGGGGAACTGCACAAGCCGATAAAGACGTATCAGGCGTTGGCCTCGCGAATTTTGTCAGCGGCGTCCTTGTTGTAGCTAACGCCATTGTCATCAAACAATGTGTCCAACTCACCCGACAGGGTCATCTCTGTGATGATATCACAGCCACCGACGAATTCGCCCTTTACATAAAGCTGGGGAACGGTCGGCCAGTCGGAATAGTCCTTGATGCCTTGACGTACCTCTTCATCAGCCAGGACGTTAACGTCCGTGTATGCCACACCCATATAGTTCAGCACGCCAGCAACACGTGAGGAAAACCCGCATTGCGGCATTTCTTTAGTGCCTTTCATATAAAGGACAACGTCGTTGGCTTTGACGGTTTCGTCGATCTGGTTTTTCACGTCGGTCATGTCGCGTTTCCTTCATGTCTCGCGTCTGGCGTTGGTGTTTCTAAAATCCCGCCAAGTGTTTTTTCGTTTGGGTTCTTTAATAAGGTCAAGCTTGGGCGCCTACATTCCTAACTGCGGGTTCCATCTGTCCCAACGCTTTGCGACCTCATTGGAAAACTTCTTCATTCCGGCACTTTCGTCGTCAGCGCCAATGCATGCAGCTCACCATCTGGGCCATCCATTTTGCCTTTCAAGGCTGCATAGACGGCACGTTGTTGCTGAACCCTGTTCTTGCCGCGAAAGCTTTCATCCACGACCATAGCAGACATATGCACGCCATCATTGCCACCAACCTGAATTTCCGCATCAGGAAAAGCTTCGCGCAGCAGGTGTTCGATTTCGTGGGCGCTCATCGGCATGTAGGTGTCTCCTGAAAAATCTTTTCAAAGATGTAGAGCGATGTGCATGGGCGTGCAAGGTGCGGTTAATGTTCTGAAACAACAGGAGCCGCGACGTGAGAAAGCGCGCGGTCCACTTTCAAACGAGAAACCTATATGCCTTAGATCAAGCTACCGCTGCAGCAAAACTGGAGCGAAATGTCTGTGCCAGCTCGGACAGCGGTGCCTCGGACGACCCTATCTTCACGCTGTCGCCTGTAAAACGTCCAACTGAAACCATCGGTACACCAGCTTGTCCTGCTGCGATCATTAACGCCTCAGCCTGATCGAAATTGCAGGCGATAAGATAACGAGCCTGATCTTCGCCGAAAAGGAACTCGGCCGGCGCATCGTCCAAGTTTACACCTACACCAGAATTTTCCGCCAATTCAAAGGCCGCTAAGGCAAGGCCTCCGTCGCTTAGATCTGTGCACGCTTTGATCATCTCGCGGTTGGCTCGGATGAAATCGCCATTACGTTTTTCGGCTTCCAAGTCGACGTGCGGGGCGTCACCGTCCTCGCGGTTGAAAACCTCGACCAAAAGGGCTGATTGGCCGAGATGGCCTTCAGTTTCGCCGACGACCAGCGCAACATGACCGTCACGTACTTCGTTGCCAATGATATCATCTGCGTGGTCAAGCAACCCAACTGCACCGATCGTGGGCGTCGGTAAGATCGCCTGACCATCGGTTTCGTTGTAAAGCGACACGTTCCCCGAGACGACCGGCATGTCCAGAGCCGCTACAGCTTCTCCAATTCCTTGAATCGCGCCGACGAATTGACCCATAATTTCAGGTTTTTCAGGATTGCCGAAGTTCAGGTTATCTGTGGTAGCCAATGGTTTTGCGCCGACGGCTGTTAAATTGCGATATGCTTCGGCTACAGCTTGTTTTCCGCCTTCAATTGGATTTGCGCGCACGTATCTAGGTGTCACATCACTGGTAAATGCCAACACTTTGTTTGTGCCATGAACGCGTACCATTCCAGCGCCCAATCCAGGCGTCCGCGAAGAGTCTGCCATTACCATCGTGTCATATTGCTCATAGACCCATTGTTTGGCGGCATAATTTGGCGAGTTGAGCAGGGCGCGAAGCCCATCGATCGGATCAATCTGCGGGACTTCGGCGAGTTCTTCCGCCTTAGGTGTAGGTTGCCATGGGCGGTCATATTCAGGCGCCGTAGAAGCCAGCTTAGATAGGGGTAAATCTGCTTTGATCTCGTCGTTGTGCATGATCAAAAAACGATCTTGGGATATAGTCTCTCCGACGATTGCAAAGTCCAAGTCCCACTTTTCGAACACCGCCCGGGCTTCGGTCTCAAGTTCGGGTTTAAGAACCATCAACATGCGTTCTTGCGACTCAGAGAGCATCATTTCATACGCAGTCATGTTTTCTTCGCGCTGGGGAACGGTTTCGAGGTTCAGACGAACGCCGAGTCCCCCCTTGTCGCCCATTTCGACGGCAGAACAAGTCAGACCAGCGGCTCCCATATCTTGAATCGAGATCACGGCGCCTGTTTGCATCAGTTCCAGCGTTGCCTCCATCAGACGCTTTTCTGTGAAAGGGTCGCCGACTTGAACGGTTGGGCGCTTTTCTTCGATAGTGTCATCGAATTCGGCCGAAGCCATAGTAGCACCACCGACACCGTCGCGACCTGTTTTTGCGCCCAAATAGACGACAGGCATACCGACGCCGGAGGCCGCGGAATAAAATATCTTGTCACTATCGGCCAAACCAGCAGCGAAAGCGTTCACAAGACAGTTGCCATTGTATGCCGGATGAAACCGGACCTCTCCACCAACGCAAGGAACACCGAAACAGTTGCCATAGCCGCCGATTCCTTCAACGACCCCGTTGACCAGTTGGCGCGTCTTGTGATGATCAGGCTCGCCGAAAGACAGAGCATTCATTGAGGCGATAGGCCGAGCACCCATAGTGAATACGTCACGGAGGATCCCACCCACACCTGTCGCGGCCCCTTGGTATGGTTCGATATATGAAGGGTGATTGTGGCTTTCCATTTTGAAAACCACTGCCTGACCGTCACCAATGTCAACGACGCCGGCATTTTCACCTGGTCCACAAATCACTTGCGGACCCGAAGTCGGCAGGGTGCGCAACCATTTTTTTGAAGATTTGTAAGAGCAATGCTCATTCCACATTGCCGAAAATATCCCAAGCTCTGTAAAGGTTGGCTCACGCCCGATAATTTCGAGGATCATGTCGTATTCTTCGGGTTTTAACCCGTGTGCGGCGATCAGATCCGGGGTAATGGCGGGCTCGTGCATCGTATGTCCTTATCCAGAGTGGCCGGGATTGCGCGCCTTTTAAGCCAAGGGCGCGTCGGTGGAAAGGGTATTGAAGACACGGTCAGTTCAGAACCGTTGACCGACATAAATATACAGCTGATCTTCGTCCAGATCGTTTCGCGCCCAATCAACTGAAAAGTCCACCGGGAACTTTTTCGAAACACGATAACGCGCACCAAGACCAACTGCTGAGTGGGTGCCCCCGTCGGATAGATCGGAAAAGCTGTCTCCGGTTTGGCCGACACCTCCAAAGGCAACAGCGCCAATCCTTTTTGTGAATTGATGGCGGTATTCAATTTGAAGGGAAGCCGACCTGAAGTCTAAAAACTGGGTTACAGGAAAACCACGGAACGCGTCGGTCCCGCCAAGAGAGCATTGATCGAAAAATGGTGTATCCTGCGAAGCCCCACAGATCGACGCACGAGCAGCAATTACACCCTTTGCTGTAGGGTTCAGGTAATGCGTGTAATTGACAAACGCTTTCGAGTAGTCCCCGGTTACTCCTTTGAGCGTGTAGCTATGTGAAATTTCGGCCTGAAGGTTCGATCCTCTGGTAGGGTAAATCGTGTCATCCCGCCGATCCCATGCGGCTACCAAAGCTGGAGTAATAATGCGCATGTTCAAAAACTGGTCAAACGGAGGTGGGATTGGCGGCAGCCCAAGACCATCCAAACTGACCGAGGTATCCAGGTATCGAACCGAAAGTCCCGCAGAAATTTCCGGCGTAATTCCGTAAGAAAACTCAATCCGAGCCAAGTCGCCGTCCTGTGTCACAGGCAGTTGCCCGGTTGTAGTAAACAGGTCGTAGTTGATCGTGGCCTTGGCATACAAAGTCTCGATTTGCCATCGGTTGCTGTCAAAGGCAAAATTAGCAGCACCGCCATAAGCCCGTGTACCGTTACTGGAGCCAAGAACGGCTATACCGAACAATGACGGCTTGGACTCTTCGTCCATTTGATAAAGATACCCAGCACCGAGCGTCAGACCCGATCCAATAGTGGGATTGGAAAACGGGATGGGTACCGCGATGAAGGAACCGTTACGAAATCCGATAGACGCCTCGGACTGTGCTTGGTCGAAACCGTCCACATTTGTTTCCACCGTCACGGAACCCGAAAAGGCAGTGTTCGGCAAGACGCTTAATAATAGTGTTTTTAACGTGATTCCGGATAGTCTCACGACAACAATCTCATGAACTGTAGAACCGGATTTTACCCGGTTCTATTAATGTCAAAGTCAGGCTGGTCCTTGCTCTTTGTTTACCGCATCGCTCGCCGCCGCGCCAATGGCCGCTTTTTGTGGTTCCGAAAGGTGTTCGGCCTCATCCAGTCCTGGGATCGCAACACGGACTTCGCGGCGCGCAAAATCAATTCCGTTTTCTTTGAAAGCGGCTTTTACCCGATTGAAAATTTCCTTACGCAAGGTGAATTGCTTGCCCGGTTTGGCCATGAACTTGCCGCGGATAATCATGCCCACATCGTCAAAGTCAAAAACACCTTGGGATTTGAATGGTTGGAGGAAACCATCCTTGTGAGTCTCGTCCTCCATCATCTCGGCACCGATCTTCTTAAAAATCTTTTTCACTTTGTTGGGGTCCGTGTCGAATGGCACAGTGAATTTAAGCTTCATTATTACCCAGTCGCGGCTGTAGTTGGTCAGCTTTTGGATTTCGCCGTAAGGAATGGTGTGAACTGGCCCTCGGTGATGGCGCAATTGCATCGACCGGATCGATATCTTTTCGACTGTCCCGGTCGTGCCTCCAACATCCACATATTCACCTACACGGAACGCGTCATCGATCAGGAAGAATATTCCACCAACGATGTCCGAAACCAGTTTCTGGGCACCAAATCCGATAGCAAGACCAAGAATACCGGCACCTGCCAGCAATGGCGTGATATCAAGCCCCAGAGCGCCTAACGCCAACAGCGCGAAGATTACGGCTATCGCGACCTGCGCTGTCACTCGCAATAATGGCAATACGGTCGCTAAACGCGAGCCTCCGGTACCGCCACCTTCGCCAGCTTCTTCGTCAGGGCTTTGTTCGGCAGCGGTTTGTTCTTTGGCCAGACGTCGGTTGATCCACAAAGACACAACCTCGTTTAGGATATAGCCGACAGCGATTATGATGAAAAATTGTATTACTTCACTGCCAGAATCAGATGAGCCACCAGCAATTTCCTGAAGGTCTAAGTCCCAGGCACCTGCAATCATCAGAATCACAAGAATGCCTGCCAAAACGCGCCCGATGCGGATGTAACTGCGCTTGGTGGATTTATAAGCTCTTTCCGCCACTGGACCGTCTCCGATCATTGGTGGCTGCAGATGCCGCACCAATCCTCTGATCAAGGTGTCCAAAGCTGGCGCGATAAGCAGCCAGAACATGGTGGTGAAGTGGGCACCATGGGCAAGTAGGGCAAAGACTGTTGGGTTTCTCTGTGATGCCAGATACTCCACGAGCAGCCAGATACCCGCCGAAACTCCGATTGCGAAATAGGGGTATATCCGCGCTACGTCTTCATCGAACTTTGTACGGTCAGGATCTGTACCGAGCATCATGTCCGACAAACCATCGCGAGCTGTCCATGCGATAACGCCAATGTAGATGTGGATCGCAGTATTGAGCCAGAACCCCAAACGGGATTCACCCGGAGGAACACCATTGGTTGAGTTGAAGTCCAGGATGAACATTGTGAAACCGATCAGTAGGAACAGACCGATCAGGTTGCGATGCAGATATTTGGCCCAATGGTCATCTACGTTTACCAAGCGCAAGTTGTGCTGTTTAGGGGCCAGAATAAAACGCGAAATAGCCGCGCCCAAGCGGGGAAACCAGATCAAATAAAAGACAAACGGACCCGCCTGAGCGATCTGCTGTTCGTCCAACAATTGCCTGCCCACAAAGACCAGCGTGTAGTAAAAGACGAGAAGGCCCAGAAATTCGAAACAGAAACGCTTGAACAGAAAGGTGACTGCACCGAGCAGGTCGGTCGAGGAGTCGCCATCTACGACCTTCATCCAGCGCCGTGTCCACAAACCAACGATGTTTTCAGCCGCGTAGCCAACGGCCAGGGCAAGGAAAGTAAATCCAAAAAGCGTCATTAAACCACTGGCGCCAAATGAGTTGCCAAAGTTGGAAAATGCCTCGATCTGGGCTGTAATTAGCAATGGAATTTTTCGAATGACGTCCAACCATGAAGCGGTCATGCTGCTGACGGTATCCGATATGGCCTGTACCACGCTACGACTGGTCGGAGCGGCTTCTTCCTGTTTCGCAGCCACAGCGTCCAGCCGTTCTAGCAAAATCGCGCGTACCTGATCGTCAGACATCCTTGCAACGAGGTCGTCGACCTGATCCGGTGTCAGATCTTCGGGGATGGTGGCAGGTGCGGTGGAGGTCGTACTTTCCTGAGCCAAGACTGGCAGTGACAGAAAGATTACCGATATGAACGCCAGCAAAAGGCGGAGTGGGTGGAACATTAAATTACCCTCGAAGCCGAATTTTTGGTCTGTTTTTCCGGATCATAGGGGTAGGTGGCTCAATTTGACAGCATGTTGTGATGTAAACGGTGAAAAACCAAAAAAAAGGCCGAGCACTAAGCTCGGCCGTAGTCCAACAGGGAGGTATGAAGATGATGAGCGTTTCAGCATCACCGCCTTCGAATGCTCATTTAGGGATCACATTGTTGACTATCAAGGGATTTTCCCTTTCTTTGGATCATGTCCGCTATGACGTTACTGCATAGCTAGAGTTTTCCCATTTGTCTCAATTGCTTACGATGCGAAATGATTTCGTCCTGAACAAAGTCGCGGAAGGCAGAAATCCTCTTGGAATGGCGCAGTTCCTCGGGGTAGGCAAGGTAAACAGGTACTTCGGCCCCTTGTATATCAGCTGGAACATGCACCAAATCGGGAAAATCTTGCGTGACATAGTCTGGCAAAACGCCAATTCCCAGATCATTTAAAACGCCTTGTAAAACACCAAAGTAGTTGTTGACCGTCAGTAATGAGCCCGGATTGTGGGTCATTAATTGACGAACCATCGCTGCACTCGCGCCGACTTGCGGGGCCGCTGGTGTCTGACAAATCAACCTGTGTTTTGAAATATCCTCGACTTTTTGGGGTGGCCCGCCATGGGAATCCAGATATCTGCGTGTAGCATACAGTTGCATCTGAACAGTCATTAGACGCTTTCGCACGAGATCCGCCTGGCTAGGTTCCTTCATTCGAATGGCGACATCAGCTTCACGCATGGGCAGATCCAAAACACGCTCTTCCAACATCAAGTCGACATTGAGGTCTGGATATTGTTCGTAGAGTTTTGGTAACCGTGGCGCCAACCATAAAGTGCCAAACCCAAAGGTGGTCGTGACCCGCAAGACGCCAAACACTTCGTCTTCGCTATCGCGGATACGGGCGGCTGTGGCATCCAGGCGTTTGGACATCGCCGACGTAGCGTCGAATAGCAGTTCACCTTGTTCGGTGAGAATCAACCCACGAGCGTGACGGTGGAAAAGGGTGGCATCCAGCGATTCCTCAAGAGCGCGAATCTGTCGACTAACAGCGGATTGAGACAAATTTAGCTTGTCTCCCGCATGAGTAAGGCTGCCTGCGTCGGCGACCGCGTGAAATATTCTAAGCTTGTCCCAATCCATCGACGCAACTTTCGTTATTCAAGCGCACGCCTATATGAAAGACGTAACAAATTCCACAATCAAACGGGGAAATCGTTACATCTAAGGGGAATTTCACTATGCAGGTCAGTAATTATGACCTAATATAACAGATATTGGAGCACACTAATCGGACCTGGGAGGCGTCAGATGAGTCAGCCAAAAGTTTCGCTTAATGACAGGTTCGATCTGTCGAAATCACCAGTTTTACTGAACGGGACTCAAGCGCTTGTCCGTCTAATGCTAATGCAAAAAGCCCGCGACGTTGCCGCAGGTTTGAACACAGCTGGCCTGGTAACCGGGTATCGGGGTTCTCCACTTGGCGCAGTAGATCAGCAAATGAGCCGAGCCCAAAAACAGTTGGCCGAAAACGACGTCACATTCCAATACGGCCTAAACGAGGATTTAGCTGCAACGGCGCTGTGGGGAAGCCAGCAAGCCGGCCTGCGAGGAGACGGCAAGTTTGATGGCGTTTTTGGCCTTTGGTACGGGAAAGGCCCCGGTGTTGATCGTTCGGGCGACGTTATGCGCCATTCCAACATGGCGGGAACGGCAAAGTATGGCGGCGTGTTGATGGCCATGGGGGACGATCACACGGGCGAAAGTTCGACCGTTCTACACCAGTCCGAATGGTCGTTGGTCGATATGTATATGCCAGTTGTTAGCCCGGCCGGTGTGCAAGAGATACTAGATTACGGAATTTATGGATTTGCTCTCAGCCGGTTTGCGGGTGTGTGGGTGGGCTTGAAAACCATGAAAGACACGATCGAAGTCACGTCAGTAGTTGATGGATCGCCCGACCGGATGCAACTGGTTACGCCCGAATTCGACATGCCAGAAGGCGGCCTGAACATTCGATTGGGAGACACACCGCACCTGCAGGAGGCTCGGGTAATCGACTATAAACGGTTTGCAGCTGAAACCTTTTCCCATGCTAACAAATTGGACAAAAGGGTCTGGGGCAAACCCGGAGCGAAGATTGGCATCGTCGCTGCTGGCAAGAATTGGCTCGATTTAGTTCATGCAATGTCTTTGCTGAATATCGATGCCAATGAAGCCGAACGGCTGGGCATTACAACTTACAAAGTTGGCCAGACATTTCCATTAGATATGAAAGGCTTTCACGACTGGGCGGAAGGGCTGGATCTGATCATAATCATTGAGGAAAAGCGCAAGCTTATCGAAGTGCAGGTCAAGGAGGCGATATTCGATGACCGCCGAGGACGGCGCGTTTACGGATGGTACAAAGGCGGTGCGGGTACTTTGCATCGCGAAGAACTATTCCCGACCCGAGGGGCCTTGGACCCAATCATGATTGCTGAAAAACTTGGCGGCATCCTGGTCGAAGAAGGTCGAGATACTGACGGAGTCCAAGCCGGGCTTGCTGCTTTGTCCGAAGCCCGCCGCGCAGACAACGCCCAAGAAATCGCTGCACGCCTTCCATATTTTTGTTCAGGATGTCCTCATAACAGCTCAACAAAACTGCCCGAAGGCAGCCGGGCTTATGCAGGCATCGGGTGTCATTACATGGTTCAGTGGATGGATCGTGAAACAACGGGTTTTACACAGATGGGCGGTGAAGGCGCCAACTGGATTGGTGAGGCACCATTTTCTACGACTAAACATGTTTTCCAAAATCTCGGCGACGGAACCTACAACCATTCCGGTGTTCAGGCCATACGGGCCGCTTTGGCCGCTGGAACGAATATTACTTTCAAAATCCTATTTAATGATGCGGTTGCCATGACGGGCGGACAGGATAATGAGGGCGGACTGAACGCGGAACGTATTGTTGCTGAAGTGAAAGCGATGGGCGTTGAACATGTGGCAGTCGTATACGACGAGAAAGAAGACTTAGATATTAAGTCGTTACCAGCCAACGTTGAAACTCATGAACGAGCCGAATTGATCAATGTTCAGGAAAAGTTTAGGGAAATTGAAGGTGTCTCTGTCATTGTGTATGTGCAAACTTGCGCTGCCGAAAAACGCCGACGCCGGAAACGCGGCACCTTTCCTGACCCTGACAA
Source organism: Ruegeria sp. BHSA163 (assembly GCF_059613365.1). Lineage (NCBI taxonomy): Bacteria > Pseudomonadati > Pseudomonadota > Alphaproteobacteria > Rhodobacterales > Roseobacteraceae > Ruegeria > Ruegeria sp. BHSA163. Next base: position 4,767 of record NZ_JBXWSJ010000006.1, on the reverse strand, counting down.
ACGAGTTTTCATCAACACCGATATTTGCGAAGGCTGCGGAGACTGCGGCGTCCAATCAAACTGCGTTTCAATCGTACCAAAAGATACCGAATTGGGGCGCAAACGCGCGATTGATCAATCAAGTTGCAACAAGGATTTCTCTTGCCTTAACGGGTTTTGCCCGTCTTTTGTCACGTTAGAAGGTGCCATGATCCGCAAAGAAGCGACGACAGACGTTGATTTGCCGGATTTGCCTGACCCCGAATTACCGCAGATCCAAGGTACTCATAACATCGTGATAACAGGTGTTGGAGGCACCGGTGTCGTGACAATAGGTGCAGTGCTTGCACAGGCAGCCCAGATTGATGGTAAGGGGGCTGGTATGATGGAAATGGCTGGCTTAGCGCAGAAAGGCGGCGCGGTACACATCCATTGCCGCCTGGCTAACGCACCCGAGGACATTAGTGCGATTCGAGTGGCAACGGGCGAGGCCCACGCGTTAATCGGTGGCGATCTGGTTGTATCAGCCGGCGCCAAGGCTCTCGGGTTAACCCGGGCGGACCATACTGGAGCGGTAGTCAACAACCACGAAATAATTACTGGTGACTTCACCCGCGACACAGAATTCAAGATCCCAAGCGACCAGTTGGAGTTGGCCTTGCAGGCTCGACTAAAAGAACGGGTCGACCTGTTTGATGCAAGTGAACTTTCTCGTGCAGTAATGGGTGACTCCATCTATTCAAACATGATGGTTTTTGGAGCGGCTTGGCAACGCGGGCTTGTACCAATTCACCTCTCTTCGATTTTTCAAGCTATCGAGTTAAATGGAACTGCTATCGAACGCAACAAACGGGCGTTTCAGGTCGGGCGTTGGGCTGTGCTGTACCCTGAGGTTGTCTCGGGAATCCTTGGCCAGAATGTGACCGAAATTCCCAAAACATTGGAACAAACTATCGACTTCCGGGCCAGTCACCTGGTTCAGTATCAAGGGAAAGGGTTGGCTAATCGATACCGAAAACTGGTTGATTCGATTTCGGATGAAACAGTTCGCGAATCTGTGGCCAAGGGGTATCATAAGGTTCTGTCTTACAAAGACGAATACGAAGTCGCCCGTTTGCTGCTGCAGACACGGGAAAATGCCGTGGCCGAGTTTGACGGCGATTTCAAAATGACTTTCCATCTGGCACCTCCGATACTAGGAGGGAAATCCGCCAGCGGACGACCTAAAAAGCGGGCTTTCAGCGAAAAACTAATAGGACTGCTTAGACTTCTAGCGCGGTTCAAGTCATTGCGTGGTACGCCTTTGGACCCATTTGGTTATAGCAGCGAACGCAGGATGGAGCGCGCGTTGATACGGCAATATGAAAAAGACATGAAAGAGGTGTTACCGAAACTGACACCCGAAACGCGGGAAGCGATTGCAGCGTTGGCAAGGTTGCCCTTAGATATTCGTGGTTTTGGTCCTGTCCTTTCGGAAAACGAGGCAAAGGCGGCCAAACGCCGCGAGGAATTGCTGTCCGTGATCCGCGATGGAGGCCCTGATATTCGGGCTGCGGCAGAGTAAATCGTCACGAGACTGTCATGTTGCCTCGGCAAAATCGTTACCTGCATTACAATGGCAGGTCATAGTCCGGAGTTCCCAATGCCCTCGCACCGTCATGTCGCTCGTGACATTTCATATTCCTATTCCGCTGAGACAAGAGGCGGTCGGATGATCATTAAGCTAATGGAAAACACGACGGGTCGACTGCGTTTGATAAAACGCGCCGACGGGTACGAGCAGGAGGTGGCAAACGGGCGGAACTTTTGGTCTGTAATGGTCGAACGATATGGTTTGTCATTGGATGTGGTTGGGGGATCCTTGGCCAACATTCCGAAGGAAGGACCGCTGGTTCTCATCGCGAACCACCCCTACGGTATTCTTGACGGGTTGATGATGGGACACATCCTGTCACAAACGCGTTGCGATTTTAGGATTTTGGCTCACAGAGTGTTTCGAAAAGCCGGCGACCTAAACAGCATCATTCTTCCAATTTCGTTTGACGAGACGAAAGACGCGATCAAGCTGAACCTCCAGACCCGAAAGGCATCACTCGATTATCTTGACCAAGGTGGTGCGATCGGAGTTTTTCCGGGTGGAACAGTCAGTACCGGGGTCAAACCATTCTCTCATCCGATGGACCCGGGTTGGCGCGGATTCACCGCTCGAATGGTTGCAAAATCAAACGCGACAGTCGTTCCGGTTTTTTTTGAAGGCCATACATCGCGCCTTTTCCAGATCGCCAGTCATATGCATTCGACGTTGCGTATGGGTCTATTGATCAAAGAGTTCAAAAAAAGGGTCGATACTCCCGTTGAAGTAGTCATAGGAGAACCGATCGGGCGCGATGTTCTGGACCCGTTGGGAAAGGATACGCGCAAGATGATGGATTTCCTGCGCAAAGCCACGTATGAGCTGTCCCCGAAGCCGCTTAAGTCTTATGACTACGGCTATGAATTCGAGGAACGGCATCGCGCCTGAAGGGGCAAATGGCAGTAGGAATATTTGATTCTGGATTGGGCGGGCTTACCGTCCTGGACGTCGCGCAGAAACGCCTGCCTGACGTTGATTTCCTTTATTTTGCCGACAGCGCGCACGCGCCGTATGGCGTTCGCGATGCCGACAACATCTATGACCTTACCCGTAACGCGGTGCACGACCTATGGGCGCGCGGCTGCGATTTGGTGATTCTCGCGTGTAACACTGCCAGCGCCGCCGCACTGCGCCGGATGCAAGAAGCTGGAGTTCCGGATGGCAAGCGTGTGCTCGGTGTATTCGTGCCTTTGATCGAGGCGCTGACGGAGCGGCAGTGGGGTGATAATTCTCCTCCCAGAGAAGTCGAAGTCCAACACGTGGCACTTTTTGCAACACCGGCAACAGTTTCCAGTCGCGCTTTTCAGCGGGAACTGGCGTTTCGCGCGATAGGCGTGGATGTCGAAGCGCAGGCATGTGGCGGTGTAGTGGATGCTATTGAAGACGGGGATATGATTCTTGCCGAGGCGTTGGTTCGGTCACATGTTGATGCGCTAAAGCGCAAAATGCCCACACCGCAGGCGGCTATTTTAGGATGTACCCATTATCCGTTGCTGTCTGATACATTTCAGCAAGCGCTTGGATCAGAAGTTAAAGTCTACAGCCAAGGTGATTTGGTTGCAGAAAGTCTTGCTGACTATCTAATCCGTCATCCCAACATGCTGGGCAAAGGCGAGGGCGGTTTCCTGACTACTGGAAAACCTAGCGTCGTCAGTGACCGCGCAACTCAATTTCTCCGACGAAAAATCAACTTTGAGGCGGCCTGACCTAGGTCAAGGAAGGCTCTGCGCGAACAATTAAATTATCGGCCGTCTCGTTGGTCCACAAAACACCTGACGTTTAAGTGAAAGAGGTCTGGCATGACCCACAAAATCGCAATTCTTGGTTCATCCGGCTATACCGGAGCGGAACTTGTACGGCTGATAGCCGAACACCCGAACATGCAAATCGTTGCCTTGTCGGCCGAACGCAAAGCCGGACAATCCATGGCACAAGTCTTTCCGCACCTCCGCCATTTGGATTTACCGGACTTGTGCAAAATCTCCGAAATCGATTTTTCGCAAGTTGATCTGTGTTTTTGCGCTCTGCCGCATAAAACGAGTCAGGCAGTCATTAGGAACTTACCCAAGACGCTAAAGATTATTGATCTGTCTGCGGACTTTCGGCTTCAAGACCCGCAGGAATACGAGAAGTGGTACGGTAATCCGCATTCCGCTCTTGAGCATCAGAAAGAGGCCATTTACGGCCTTACTGAGTTTTATCGTGACGAAATTCGCGCTGCGCGACTTGTTGCAGGTACAGGATGTAACGCTGCGACTGGCCAGTATGTTCTGCGGCCTTTGATCTCTGCCGGAGTTATCGATCTGGATGACATCATTTTGGACCTGAAATGTGCTGTGTCTGGAGCGGGTCGGGCGCTAAAGGAAAACCTTCTGCATGCGGAGCTTAGTGAAGGTTCCAACGCTTATGCGGTCGGTGGTTCGCATCGGCACCTTGGTGAGTTCGATCAGGAGTTGTCAAAGCTGGCGGGTCGTACGGTTCACGTTCAATTCACCCCGCATCTGATCCCCGCAAACCGCGGAATTCTTGCAACTTCTTACGTCAAAGGTGACCCACAGTCTGTTTACGAAACCCTGGCAGCCACCTATCAGCATGAAACCTTCATAAGGATGTTGCCTTATGGAGAAACGCCGTCAACGCATCATGTTCGCGGGTCCAACTTTTGCCATATCGGTGTTGTGGGCGACCGGATTGAGCGCCGTGTAATCGTAGTTGCAGCGTTGGACAACCTTACGAAAGGCAGCAGTGGCCAAGCCTTGCAGAATGCAAACCTGATGTTAGGAGAAGAAGAGACTACGGGCCTGATGATGGCTCCTTTGTTCCCATGAGGCACCAATGAAAACGCTAAAGAAACGCCGTCGTGTTCAGATCATTCTGGTAGCCATAGTGGCGCTTGCCTTGTCTACCGCGCTCATTGGATATGCGATGCGCGACGGAATTAATTACTTCCGCTCACCCAGTGAGGTGATTGCTGAACCGCCTCAACCTTCGGTCGTATTTCGCATCGGCGGTCTGGTAGAGGAAGGCTCGATTGAACGCGGACAGGGTGAAACTGTGCGCTTTGTCGTAACGGATGGTGGTGAAAGTGTTCCCGTCGCCTTTAAAGGAGTGCTGCCGGACCTGTTTGCTGAAAATCAAGGCATGGTCGGTACAGG